>CAJKKX010000191.1 GCA_905200565.1 uncultured Lachnospiraceae bacterium | reverse complement strand
CCTCATTCATATCAGATTCCTCCTATCGTATCTGTTCTTTGTGGTCATAAAACAACGGGCACCAGCATCCGAACAGATTCCCAAAAGACCCTGCCGCCGAAGCATAGCGGATCCGGTCTAAAAACACACCGTCCACCCGGCAGCCCTCCGTCAGTTCATCGAACACCTCCGCTGCCCGGCCAATGCTTTTCGCGGAGGACTGACAGGCAAATTCAAAGTTGTCTCCCGCAAATTTGTTGACATCCTGCCGCTCCCGCCCTGCAATATTTCGGTTCGGCTCCGCATCCTCCTGGTTCTGGATCTCCGCAAATACCGGCAGCCACAGATACTTTTCAATCCCGTGCTTTTCAAGGAGACTGCAGATCGCTCTGTTCAGTCCATCCTCCGGCGCCCATCCGAAGATCACTCTCTCCACATCCAGGATCTGCAGGGTATGCTCCAGCTTCCTGACAACCTCCTGCGGCTCCAGCACCGAACGATCAAACGATCCCGTACATAACTGCACTGTGTATCGCACGCTTCTCCCTCCGATCCGTCGCTTTTTCTTTCTGTAATTACTATATTTTATTTCAGAAAGATTGTCAATCAATCCCTCCTTTCAAAAAAATCTTTATATCTATTTACTACTTTTATTGCTTCTTTTTCGCTCTGTTTTTAGTTATTTTGCCAGTTTCCCATTTCTATTTCAGAAATAGCTTGGAAAATCCTTGCAATTTGCTTGAAATATGCTATATTAAAAACAGATACTTTATTGGAGGTTCTGATATATGCGCAGAAAATACCCTTTCTCCTTTTCTGAAATAGCCGAAATCGCCGGCGTATCCACCGCAACCGTATCCCGTGTGATGAATGATCAGAGTACCGTAAAGCCCCATCTGGTCGAAAAGGTCTGCGAGGCGCTCAGCGCACAGGGCATCAATCCCAACGATTATATCGTGCAGGCGCCTTCCTCCGGAAAACTGCTCCTCTTTGTTTTGCCGTTTGATTTCAATTCCTTTTTTAATGAGATCATAAAAGGAGCAAAGGCGTCCGCTATCCAGCACGGATACACCATGATGATCCTGCAGGAGCACATCAACAGCAACACGTTTCCTGCCTTTGAGCACCTGATCAAAAGCGCCAGGATTTCCGGCGTTATCTGTCTGAATCACGTCAACGCCCAGCTTATGCACGCTCTGAGCAGCCTGGTTCCGGTAGTGCAGCTCTGCGACTACAATCTGCAGAGCAAAACCGTCTCTTCCGTCAGCCTGGATGACTTTGAGATGGCCGCCGCGGCAGTGAACCATCTGGTCTCACAGGGAAGAAAACGCATCGCGTTTATGTCCGGCTCGCTCAAATACCGGGACAATTACGTCCGCCAGGAGGGTTATCTGAAGGCGCTCCAGGCGGCAGGCATCCGTCCGACACAGCGCTGGATCATCAACCTTCCGGAAATTGACTACAACATGGCTTTTTCCTCCGCCACCCAGTTATTTTCCCAGACCGTCCGCCCGGACGCCTTTCTGACGATTTCCGACCTTTACGCCTGCGCCGTCATTAATGCCGCGCGCCGCCTTCATCTGCGCGTGCCGGACGATCTGATGGTCATCGGATACGATAACGTAGACTATGCCACCATATCCTCCCCGCAGATTACCACCATTAACACGCCAAAGCATCAGATGGGATATACTGCCAGCGAGCTGCTTATCGACCGCATTCAGAATCCCGGCTCCACCATCCAGCATATTAATCTTCAGTCGGAGCTGATCATCCGCGAATCCACTACGCCAAAGGTGACGCCGTAAAGCGGCACCTGCAGAGCAACAAAAATACCGGACGAGCCGCTTCTTCACGATTCATCCGGTATTTTATTTAATTTGAGGGCCAGGTAATTCCCTTTATTTCCGTTTTTAACAGATTTCCGCACCCGACGGCATTTCTTTTTCCGGTACCATCAGCGCCAGCTCTCCATTTTCATCCTCCGCGCAGAGCAGCATTCCCTCCGAGAGTACGCCCGCCAGCTTCGCAGGTTTTAAGTTCACCAGAACCATCACCTTTTTGCCGACCATCTCCTCCGGGCTGTAGTGCGCCTTGATGCCAGACACGATCTGCTTTACCTGGCTGCCGATCTTCACCTGGCTGCACAGAAGCTTTTTCGATTTTTTCACGGCCTCACAGGCAATGATCTCACCCACCTGGAACTGCATTTTGCCGAATTCCTCAAAAGTGATCTCTTCCTTCGGCTCGATGTCGATCACCGCTTCTTCCTTCTCTTTCTTCGCAGGCTCCGCCGCTTCCTCCGCAACCGGCGGGTGAAGCGCTTCTACCTTCGCCATCACTTCCTTAATATCCAGCCGCGCGAACAGGATTTCCGGCTTTTCCGTCACCTTCGTGCCGGATTTGTAAAGACCATACTGATCCATCGCCTCCAGACCTCTCTTCTGTGCGTTAAGCTGGGCGAGCACCTTCTCTGCTGTATCCGGCATAAACGACTCCAGCAGCTCCGCGCCGATGGAAATGCACTCTACCAGATTGTAAAGCACGGTCGCCAGACGATCCTGCTTTGTCTCGTCCTTTGCCAGCGCCCACGGCATTGTCTCGTCGATGTATTTGTTGCAGCGCTTAAAGAGAACGAAAATTTCGCTGATCGCGTCCGCCACGCGCAGCTTTTCCATCTTTTCCGTCACTTTCTTCGGCGTCTCCAGGGCAACTGCTTTCAATTCCGCATCCACCGGCTCCTCCGCTCCTTTATCAGCAACCACGCCGCCAAAATACTTGTTTGACATGGAAATCGTGCGGTTCACTAGGTTGCCGAGCGTGTTCGCAAGGTCGGAATTTAAGCGCTCCACCAGCAGCTCCCAGGTGATCACACCGTCGTTGTCAAACGGCATTTCGTGCAGCACAAAGTAACGCACCGCATCCACTCCAAAGAAGTCTACCAGTTCATCCGCATACAGCACATTGCCTTTCGATTTGCTCATCTTGCCATCGCCCTGAAGCAGCCACGGATGACCAAATACCTGCTTTGGAAGCGGCAGATCCAGAGCCATCAGCATGATCGGCCAGTAGATGGTGTGGAAACGAAGAATATCCTTTCCAATCAGATGAAGGTCAGCAGGCCAATACTTTTCAAACATCGGATCGCTATTTCCGTCAAGATCAAAGCCAAGTCCAGTGATATAGTTGCTAAGTGCATCAATCCATACGTAAACAACATGCTTTGGATCGAAGTCTACCGGAATACCCCACTTAAAGGAGGTACGGGAAACGCACAGATCCTGAAGTCCCGGAAGAAGGAAATTGTTCATCATCTCATTCTTTCTGGATTCTGGCTGGATGAAATCTGGATGCTCATTAATATAAGAAATAAGCTTATCTGCATACTTGCTCATACGGAAGAAATAAGCTTCTTCCTTAGCTGGTGTACATGGGCGTCCGCAGTCCGGGCATTTGCCGTCAACTAACTGAGAAGCTGTGAAGAAGGATTCACACGGAGTACAGTACATACCTTCGTACTCACTCTTGTAAATATCACCCTTGTCATAAAGCTTCTTAAAGATCTTCTGAACTTGCTTTTCATGGTAGTCGTCAGTAGTACGGATAAATTTATCATAGGATGTGTTCATCAGGTCAAAGGTCTTCTTGATCTCGCCTGCCACCTCATCAACAAACTGCTTTGGTGTTTTTCCAGCCTCAGCAGCTTTCAACTCGATCTTCTGACCATGCTCATCCGTACCTGTCTGAAAGCGCACATCATAGCCCTGCATTCGCTTGAATCTGGCAATGGAATCTGCCAGCACGATCTCGTAGGTGTTTCCAATGTGCGGCTTGCCGGAAGTGTAAGCAATGGCCGTGGTGATGTAATACGGTTTCTTCATGGTGTTTTTCTCACTTTCTGCCGCAAAAGCGGTCTGTTTTTTCACAGTGATGCTATTTGTACAGCCCGAATTTACAAAGGGCTGGAAAATGCAGCACAGATATAATTTATGATACCACCAGGAACGAAAGATTGCAAGAAAAACGTGAGAAAAGCAATTGTCTGTATTGAAAAATCATGCTATACTGTGATTATAGGTTACTGTGTCGCTTTGTGTCAGGTAAAAGCAGCACAGTAAAGAATTTAGAAAAAGAGAAAGGCTGGATTGTTGTATGAATTCAGAAGATAGAAAAAGGATTAGAAAGCAGAAGCACAGAATCATGATGATGCGTTTGTGGCTGCCAGTTGTAATGGTAGTAGTCTTGGTTGCCGGATTGACAGCAGGCGGTATTGCGATGTCACTAGGTCAGACAAAGAGCGTGGCAGAGCAGGGAACAAAGGAAGCTGGAACGAAAGAAAATGAAACAAAAGAAACTTCTAATGAGCCAAAGGAAACAGGCGATGTAAATGGTGAAGCACAGACTGGTGAGCAGGTAGATGCAGACAAACAGCAGTCAGGAGAGGCGCAGACTGGAGCAGAAAGTGATAATTCTCAGGCTGGCAATGAGGATGATGACAGCAATCATGCGATAGAGCAGTCTGACTTTGATGAATTTATCACCAATCTGAATGAGGCTGTAGCACAAAACAGCAATTATTTAAAGCGTGAGAGTGAGAATCTTACAAGAACACTTGCGGAGCTGCAGACGTATGACAGAACACATCTGACAGAGGTACAGGCAAAGACATATGATGCATTGCTTGACGCGTTGAATGTTGAGATGGATGGCGAGCAGTATGACAGTGTGGCAGCGGCCACTGCTGATGTTGCACTTTGCAGTGTTGAGGGCGGTGGTGATTACTACAATTATCTGCTGCAAAAGTATAGTGGTGTAGATGGAGCCTGGGGCGATTTCCGTGAGACATTGGCAAATGAAGCAAACGGTAATTATCAGGTTATGAATGACTTAATAGGTGTTGATTCAACGCTTCAGGTAGGCGCAGCAAGCTTTACAAAGCAGGCACCTGATGATGCATACGCATATGATACAGTCAGCGCATCTTCAAGCGCGCTTAAGAAAAATCTTGTATGCAATGGCTTTGTAAATGGTTGGACTGAGTTCGGTATTATTCGAGCTTATTTAAATGATGATCGATTAGATGATAATTTAAGAAATTACCTGATTGCGTCGACGAGAATGACGTATGCACTGTATGGTGTTGCTGATATTTCAGTACATGCAGGCGGCTGGGGTGAAGCAGAGGTAACAGATCTTTGCACAACTTATTTTGGAGAAGCAGGCGGAAGCAGCTACGGTTCTAGTGTGTATCAGATGGTTTTAAAGAATCCTGGAAAATATGCAGCTGCAGCTATTGACTATTTGCAGATCACAGAGCTTGAGTCAACAATGGTTGCTAATCAGGGTGAAAACTATAGTGAAGCTAATCTGTTAGACCTTCTCTTTAATCAGGGACCGGCAAACTTTAGAGTATTAA
>CAJKKX010000190.1 GCA_905200565.1 uncultured Lachnospiraceae bacterium | reverse complement strand
TGGATAACCTGGACCTGGGAGACCGCGTGGTCGGCTCTGCCTCCACCTCTCTGGATTATCTGCAGAGCTATATGGAAAACGAAGAAATCGTAAATCTCGGCACGATTAAAGAGGCGGACCTGGAAGCGGTCATGGCGTGCGAGCCGGATATCATTTTCATCGGCGGACGTCTGTCGGCAAGCTACGATGCACTCAGTGAGATTGCCCCGGTCGTTTATCTGTCTACCGACACAGAAATTGGACTTCTGGAGAGCACCCGTCAGAATGCGCAGACCATCGCCTCCATCTTCGGAAAGGAAGCTGAGATAGAAGAAAAATTTGCCGGATTTGACGAGCGCATTGCTACGCTGCATGAATTTGCGGAAGGAAAGACCGCGGTAATCGGTATGTGCACCAGCGGCAGCTTTAATGTAATCGGCAACGGCGGACGCTGCTCTCTTATCGGCGTGGAGGTCGGCTTTGAGAACCTTTGCGCTGACGTTGCGGAATCCAGCGGCGGCGGACGCGGCGGCAACGGCGGACAGGGCGGCGGCAGAGAAAATGCCGGTGCGCAGGAAGGTGCAGCGGAAGCAGCAGGCGAGGCACAGGAAGGTACAACGGAAGCAGCGACAGAGGTGCAGGAGAATGCAACCGAAGCGGAAACAGAGGCACAGGAAGGCACAACCGAAGCGGTTACAGAGGCGGCTGCCCAGGGAAATGGCGGCGCAGCGGAATCCGCGCACGGAAATGAGGCGTCCTTCGAGCTGATCGTATCGCTGAATCCGGATTACATCTTCGTAATGGACCGCGATGCGGCTATCGGCACAAACGGCGCGCAGCTCGCACAGGAAATCATGGAAAATGAGCTGGTAATGGGCACAGACGCATACAAAAACGGCAATCTTGTCATTCTGGAGCACCCGGCAGTGTGGTACACCGCAGAGGGCGGCGTGACAGCATTCGATGTTATGCTTTCTGACCTGGAGAGCGCGCTGCTGAACTAAGGCGCGGACAGCAGAAGGCAGATGCACCCGGTGATGATACCAGAACATCTGCAGCATGGGGCAGATACCCTGACTATCCTGTCAGAACGCTTACAGCACAGGGCAGATGCCCGGTTATAATATGAGAACAGACACAGCCAACCCGGATGATTCACGTCGTCCGGGCTGGCTCTTTTGTTGCCATGCATTTGAAAGAGGCTGCCAGTGACAGCTCCTGTCTGTGACCTCTGTCTAAACGCCATATGTTAAATATCAGAAATATCTGCTTACATGCTTTAAAGGACTGGCTTCCCGTCGAAGGCATGACACATTTGTTTCTGATATTTGTTGCATGACCGAGAATATTATAAATAGTAAGAGATATTATAAAAATATTTTTAAATATTGACATGTAAAAAATGATATGCTATAATGATTTCACATTTCAGAAAATCTGGCGTCTCGCCAAAATTTCAGTAATGAATACAACAGGAAATGCGGCGGGTACCAGGAATGTCTGGTTGTGATGCATCCGGACCCTCCGCGCACCGGAATGGAGGATTATGAAAAACGAGCTGGCAAGAACATTGTTTCTTGCGGGATCCAAAGTGCAGTATGATGCACAGTGCAAGAAGGTATTGAGCCATAAAATAATTCTGGCATGGATTTTAAAGTATACGATGGAAGAATTCCGGGAATATTCCGTAGAGAAAATTGTCGGTTGTATTGAAGCGGAGCCGGAGATTTCTTCGGTGCGGGTAAATCCGGGAGGCAGTGCGGCGGAGCGGATTTCGGGAAGCAAAAATGAGAGTAAAGAACCGGAAGAGGGTGAGGTTTATTATGATATCCGTTTCTTTGTGTATGTACCGGAGAAACGAAAAAGGCTACGCATGCTTATCAATGTAGAGGCGCAGAGGTCCTTTTACTGCGGCTATGAAATTGTAACACGGGGGATTTTTTATGCGTCGCGTATGATTTCTGAACAGCTTGGTACGGAATTTTCCATACCGAATTATAATGGGATAAAAAAAGTCTGCTCTATCTGGCTCTGTATGAACGCGCCCCGCTATATTGGAAATGCGCTGACGGAGTATTCTATTGCGAAGCGGGATGTGGCGGGCTGGCAGCCGGATAAGCCGGGCGCCTATTCCAAAATAACGTTCTGTACTGTGACACTGAATGAAAAACTGAAGACAGACAGTGTATTTCTGGAAATGCTGAATGTCCTGCTGTCCGGGAAGAAATCCTATAAAGAAAAAGAGCGTCTGCTGCGAGAAAAATTTCATATAAAAATGGACGCAGATATGAGAAGGGAGATAAATCTGATGTGTAATCTTTCGGAAGCTGTATATGAAAATGGCAGAAAAAGCGGAATGAAGCGCGGGATACGGCGTGGCAGACAGGAGGAGAAAAGAAGAATGGCGCGGGCCATGCTGGAGGGAAGATATCCGGAGGAGGAGATTCTCAGACTTGTTGAAATGACGTCCGGGGAGCTGGAAAGTGTGAAACGGGAGATGAAAACGACCTGAGGGAGATATGTCTGCGTGACTGATTTTTACACTTTTAAAAGGTCGGTTGCATAGGGTACACGTTTAGTACCGACCGGAGATAAGCGGAGAGAAAATTCCCGCAGTTCTGCTGCGGTACAGGTCTGATATCACGCAGCTTATTGCGGGGAATAGTATTTGATTACAGTTTTGCCAGTGCCCGCTCTCCGTAGCGGAAAGCGAAGGCGCGCAGTCCGAAGGCAAGTATGCCAAGGACTATGATTCCTGCGGCGAGGATTCCGTAGACGGGAATCCGCAGCAGATAAAGCCCGATGCAGCCAAGTCCGAGCAGCAGGCAGACCAAAAATGAGCCGAGCATGGTGAGCATGGCGATGAAATTCTGTTTGACGGCGGCCTGCTCGCTGGTCCAGGAGAGCTTTGGCTTCCAGAGATCGCCGAGCAACTGGAAATAGCTGACGGTAAATACCGTAAAAACATTGATGGCAAGCGCCGGGAGGAGCAGCCACACCGGGGTCTTTAAGATTGCCGCCCCTGCAAATACAAGCAAAAACGTGTAGGGCAGCGTAGCCGCGAAGCTGAGGCTGACGGCGCAGAGCATTTTTCCCTGGAGCTGCTTTTTATAGGGAACCGGGATGTATTTCATTTCGATAAAATTGCTTCCCTCGCGGGAAATGCAGGTGGCAGCCGACAGATTCATTGTGCAGAACAGCGTCGTGAGGGCGAAAACAGTTAGCATAAGCACACCGGAGAGCTGGTCTGTGCCGAACATCTGAAAAAGCTGCGACACCTGAGGCAGGAACTTCTGCAGCTCTTCCATGTTCCCAAGCAGGGGAACGATGAGCGCTACCAGAAGGATGACCGGCACAAGAAAGGCGGAAAGCACACAGTTCAGAAAATACACGGGCGTGCGCACCAGCAGCTTCCACTCCCGGAGCGCGCAGCTCTTTACAATGCCCGAAGTCTTCAGCGCGCGCATCTCCTCTGCAGCGGAGAGCTTTTCGCGTTTCTGGGAAACTTCGTTCATGCCGGATACCGCTTTCAGATAAAACCGGTTTCCTGCCAGCAGGAAAACAAGGATTGCCGCCGCGGCAGTCAGCACGTAGAGAAGCAGCATTGCCGGGTCTGTGCTTTTCAGTGCCCTTCCGGCAAGCAGCAGATTCGGGAAGATGTATTCCGCCTGGATGAGCAGTTGCTTATTTCCGGTGATAATGGCGGCGATATCCAGACTGCCCAGCGTCTCGCCAAAGTAACTGAAGAGAAGTCCTGCGCCGCTGGCGAGCAGGATAATCAGGATGGAAAAAAGCGTTGTGACTGCCTCTTTGCGGCGCAGCTTTGTGGTGAGCGGCAGAATCAGAACGCCGAGGAGGCATCCGTAAATCACCGGCAGTATGGGGAGTGCGAGCAGCACGAGCGCAGCAAAAAGAAAATATGCAATGCCGTGATGCGCCGCCGTTCCGATTCCGGCAAGCATGGGGATTCCGACAGCCGCGGTGGTGATATATTCGTACAGCAGCACCGTACAGAGCTTTGCCCCCGCAATCTGCCACGGGGAAAGCGGCATCGGCAGAAGATATTCAATATCCTTTGCCAGAAATAAAACGGACATCGCAAAGGGCAGCGACAAGATCAGCGTGGTAAGGGAGAGCAGCAGGAGCGTGATGTCATAGGCAAGGTACTCCAGGCGCAGCGGAGACAGCGTCTGATACATGGCTCTGCCAAACTGGTAAAGCAGAACCAGCAGCGGCACGATGCAGACGGCAATCAGCAGATAGAGCGCCCACTGTCCGATTATCTGCCGCTTCTTTTTTCCTGCGGGCAGCATACTGCCCATTCCGCATTTTAACAGGATTTTTGTGAGTAATAATTCTTTACGCATGACTGGTCATCTCCAGGAAAATATTTTCCAGCGACATTTCGCCGGAATAACGGGCGCGGAGCTGTTCCAGCGTGCCCCGGAACACGATGCGTCCGTGATTGATAATCGCCACATAATCGCAGAGCCGTTCGGCGATTTCCAGAATATGCGTGGAGAAAAGCACAGAATTTCCGGCAGCAGCGTGCTCGCGCATCATTTCCTTCAGCGCGAAGGAAGAGCCTGGGTCAAGTCCTGTCAGCGGCTCATCCAGAATCCAGACGGACGGGTTGTGCAGAAGCGCGCCGATGACCATCAGCTTCTGGCGCATACCGTGCGAGTAGCTCATAATCCGGCTGGAGAGGGCGTCCGTGAGACCGAAGCGGCTGGCGAACATATCAATCCGCTCTCTGCGCTGCGCCTCCGGAACCTCATAGACATCCGCGCAGAAGCGCAGATACTCGATGCCCTTCAGCCGGAGAAACTTATCCGGCGAATCCGAGACGAAGCCGAACTGTTTTTTTGCCGCGATCGGATCCTTCACGATATCGTGTCCGTTAATTTCAATGCTTCCATCATCCGGCGTCACAATGCCGGTGATCATTTTCAATGTGGTCGATTTTCCGGCGCCGTTCGGTCCGATAAAGCCGGTAATCTTGCCGTCCGGGACCTCCCATGTCTGGGAGTCCACGGCTTTTATGTTGCTGTTTCCGTAGGTCTTGGAAACGTTTGTAAGAGTAATCATGATGAATCTCCTTGTGAGTAAGTATGATCAGCTGCGCAGTGCCTCACTTCCGCGGGCAATGAGCCGGGTTCCATGCGATGCGATGCGCTGTGCTGTGAAGTGCTGCGCTCTGTGTAGGTTTCTGTAAAGCAGCGTCAGTCCTTTACGCGCACCGCGGTTCCGTAGGCGGTCACCTCGGCGGCGCCCTGCATAACGGAGGAGGAAGCGTAGCGGATGTTGATGACGGCGTCGGCTCCCATGCCCTCCGCGTCCTCCACCATCCGTTTCATGGCGATTTTCCGCGCTCCGTCCAGCATTTCTGTGTAGCTTTCAATTTCGCCGCCGACGATGGT
>CAJKKX010000189.1 GCA_905200565.1 uncultured Lachnospiraceae bacterium | reverse complement strand
GATAATGCAGCTTCTGAAAATTATATGGAGGATTATAGTCTGAAGCCGGAAATTGTCCTATATTTCCAGAAACAGAATCAGGAGGACGCAGCCAAAAAGCTGGCGGAGAGCTACCGGGAAATCTGCCTGCGCTATGTGCTGTATCAGGCTCTTTCGGCAGATCCGGAGACGGTCACGCGGGAAGCGCTGAAAAAGGCGATGGACGCCTGTGGACGTCTTGGCGAAAACTGGCTGCGGGAAGCAGAGCTTCGCTGGTTTGAGCTTCGGAAGGATCCAAAGAATCCGGGCACGCTGGTGCCGACACTGCAGGATACGCTGAAAGCGTACGATGTCATGCTCAGCATCCGGGAACTGGATCCGGCGTCTTTTGAGGAAAATCTGATAAACTATCTCACCACACTGCGCGATTATTACCTGGCGCTTCCGGAGGAGGCGCGGGCGCTTGTGAGCAATTCGGAGGAATTTATCGAATTTCTGAAGCAGTATGGTCTGTGGAAGGAAGAGGAACCGGACAATCCGGACGGAGGTTTTTCAGACTGGAATATGCCGGATTATACGCCGGAGGAGCGCAGCGAACTGATAAAGGATAAAGAGCGGGAGATCGCCGCACAGAAACTGAGTATAAAAGAGGCCGCATTAGCGGTAAAGGAGCTGCAGGAAACGGTGGATGGAAAGATTGTAAAGAGCAGCGTCAGCGGAACGGTGCTCAGCATCGGATCAGAGCAGGGCGGCTCCGGCAGCGAGTATTTTGCACGGATCTCCAGTGCGGAAGGACTTTATGCCCAGGGCGTTCTGGATGAATTTGGCAAGGAAGAGGTAAAGCCGGGCGATGTCATACAGGGCACTTCCCTGGACAGTGGAGAAGAATTTACTGCTGTGATCAAGGAAATTTCACAGTATCCGAATTCCGGAAATGAGGGCGATTTTATTCTGTTTGGAGAACAAAACCAGAATACGTCGTATTATACCTTTTACGCGCTGATCGAGGATGCGGGAGACCTTCCGGAGGGAATGGCGCAGCTTCGTCTGTCGGGCAGCAGCACGGAGGATGCGATCAGCGTAGAGCAGTATTTTGTGCGCACAGAGAAAAACGGCACAAAATATGTGCTGAAGCGCGGGGAGGACGGCAGGCTCTGCAAACAGACGGTAAGGACCGGGATCACAAACGGTTCCTATGTGGAAATTCTTGACGGACTGACATTGGAGGACTGGATCGCGTTCCCCTATGGGAAGGATGCGGTGGAAGGCGCGCAGACCGTCGAAACGGACACAATTTAGGGAGGATGCGCTATGACAGAAAATATACGGTTATCATTCCAGGGAATCTGGTCGCATAAGATGAGGTCCTTTCTGACGATGCTGGGAATAATTATCGGGATCGCCGCCATCATTTCCATCGTATCCACGATCAAGGGCACAAATGAGGAGATCAAAAATAATCTGATCGGGGCGGGCGATAATACGGTGCTTGTGCAGCTTGAGCAGAACGGTTTTAAATTTTCAATTTTTTCGGAAGAGGATATTCCGGCAGGCGTGCCCGGGGTGAGCGAAGCCTCCATTGAGAAAATCAAGGCATGCGATGGGGTGGAAAATGTTTCCTGCTATACGGAGCGGGAGAGTCCCGGCAGCGTGTTTTATAAAAACAAATCGCTGTCTGGCGTCGGGCTGCGCGGGATCGATACGGAATACTTCAATACAAGTAATTATTTTCTGCGCAGCGGCAGAAATTTTGGCAGGCAGGATTATGAGAAATTCCGCAAGGTGATTATCATCGAGCAGTCCGTGGCGGAGACACTGTTTCAGAACCGCAGCCCGATTGGGGAGGTAGTGGAGATCAGCGGAGCGCCGTTTACGATCGTCGGGGTTGTCGAGAAGGCGCGGCGGTTTGAGCCAAAGATTAACTCGGTGGATGATTATCTGAACTATGTCACAGACTCTCCGGGATATATTTATATGCCAAAGACTTCCTGGCCGATCGCATTCTTTTATGACGAGCCGGAAAATGTGATTGTAAAGGCAGAGCGCGTGGAGGATATGGAGCGCGCGGGCAAGGAGGCGGAAAAAATATTGAATGCCGCGCTTTCTCCGGATCAGACGGAAATTTCGTATAAGGCGGATGATATTCTGAAAAAGGTTGAGGATCTGCAGAATCTTGGCGCGGCGGCGCAGAAGCAGCTTATCTGGATCGCCAGCATTTCTCTTTTGGTGGGCGGGATCGGCGTTATGAATATCATGCTGGTTTCCGTTACGGAGCGGACAAATGAAATCGGGCTGAAAAAGGCGATCGGCGCCAGGAAGCAGAGCATTCTGATGCAGTTTCTGACCGAGGCGGCGGTGTTGACAAGCATCGGCGGTGTGATTGGCGTGCTGTGCGGAATCGCGATGGCGCAGACGATCAGCCGTGTTTCCGGCGTTGCAGTGGCAGTCAGTGTCCCGGCAGCGGGCATTGCGGTCGTCTTTTCCATGGTCATCGGAATCATTTTCGGACTGCTTCCGTCCGTAAAGGCGGCAAACTTAAATCCTATTGACGCGCTGCGGCGGGAGTAGAGAATAGAAAAAGTTGGAAAAGTTGCAAAAAGCATGTGAAGAATGGTTGGAAAAGTTGTAAAAATAAATAAAAAATGGTTGGAAAAGTTGCAAAAACGGGCTATAATAAGGTTGGAAAAGTTTTTGCAAGGAGATGACGACGATGCTGCGGCGGGAAATGGAACAAAAGCTTCAGAGGTGGCTGAAGGAAGGAAAAGCAGCTTTTATGCTGACAGGGGCACGTCAGATCGGTAAGACATATCTCATAAGAGAATGTCTGAAACAATCGGGATACCCATTTGTGGAATTAAATTTTATTGAACAACCGGAATTAGTGCAGCTTTTTCAGGATGCGGCGGATGCGAAACAACTGCTTCTCAGAATCAGCCTGGCAGCGGGCAAACCGCTGGAAAAAGGGAAAACTATATTTTTCTTCGACGAAGTGCAGGAATGCAGAGATATTGTTACACGTATAAAATTTCTGGTGGAGGAGGGGAGTTATCGTTATATTTTAAGCGGTTCTCTCCTTGGGGTAGAATTGAATGATCTGCGTTCGGCTCCGGTTGGATACATGCAGATTTTTGATATGTATCCGATGTGTTTTGCAGAGTTTGCGAATGCATGCGGGATACATCAAACGACAGTGGATATACTGCAGGAATGCTTTGAGCAGAGAAAGGCGGTAGATTCTTTTATTCATGAAAAAATGCTGGATTTGTTTTATCTGTATCTGATTATTGGCGGAATGCCGGAGGCAGTGAGTGAATATTTAAAAACAAACGACTTAAACCGGGTGGGAATGATTCATCAGAAAATCCTTCGACTATATAAAATGGATTTTTCAAAATATGAGAAACAGTATAAGCTAAAGCTCCGGGAGATATATGATGCGATGGCGACCGAGCTGGACAGTAAAAATAAAAGGTTCCGGCTGAACACCTTAGGAAAAGGCATCAATTATGACAGGGTGGTAAATGACTTCCTCTGGCTGAAGGATGCAGGAGTTGCGCTTCCTGTATATAATGTCAGGGAGCCGAAACTTCCGCTGAAGATCAGTGAAAACCGAAGTCTGTTCAAATTGTTTTTTTCGGATGTTGGATTGCTGACCAGTCAATATTCCAACAATGTGAAGATGCAGATATTAAATAAGGCATCGTCCATTAATAATGGAGCGTTATTTGAAAATGTAATTGCACAGGAACTGGTACAGAGAGGGATTCCGGCATATTATTTTAACAGCAAAAAAAAGGGAGAGCTGGATTTTGTGATAGAGCTGGATGGAAAAGTGCTGCCGATAGAAGTAAAATCCGGCAAGGACTACAAAAAACATTGTGCACTGGAAAACGTGCTTGCTGATGTAAACTATCAGGTGGAGCAGGCATATATATTTTCGGATTACAATGTGGAGGTAAAAGAGCAGAAAATATATTTGCCGGTTTATATGATCATGTTTTTAAAAAAAATGGAACTGCAAAATCCAATTTATAAACTGGATCTGAGCGGTCTGTAAAAAATCCTGGATCTGAGCGGTCTGTAAAAAATCCTTGACATCATCAGCTAATTGTGTTATATTTTTAACAAGCAAGCGAAAGGGAGTAGCTGAACGGTTATAAAACCGGGTTTGAGATCGACATTCGATGCCGAAGGGCATCCGTATCAAATGAGATAGCAAGACTTTTATTGTGGCAGGTGTCATGGTAAAAGTCTTTTTGTTACCATACAGTCCTTTCACAGTACCATTCGCAGATCCAAAATTCACTTCGTGAATGGGAGTTGAGAGCAGGAGGGACGCCTGCACAAGCCAGACAGCTTGCCGGGAAATGGAGGGAAAATAAATGATGGGAAAAACAAGAGAGACAGAAATCAGAGAAGCAGTAGCGGCGGGAGAGCGGGCGCTCACAAGTTTGCGCAGGGCGCAGGAAAAGCTCGACAGCGCGAGAAACTGGGGGTTATTTGACTTGTTCGGCGGCGGTTTTATCACGGACATGATCAAGCACTCCCGCATGAATGATGCGTCGGCGCTGATGGAGAATGCCAGGGCGGATCTGCTGGTATTTCAGAGAGAGCTGCGCGATGTCTGTGTGCCGACGGAATTTCGCATGGAGGTGAGCGATTTTCTTACCTTTGCGGACTTTTTCTTCGACGGAGTGATTGCCGATTATCTGGTGCAGTCGAAGATTGCGGAGGCAAGGGCGCAGGTGAGCGACGCCATTTATCAGGTGGAGCGGTTGCTGCGGGATCTGAGAGGATTGCAGAACTGTAACGGGTAGTGTGAAGTGAAAAATAGGGTGTTTTGACAAAAGGGAGGATGTAAGTATGGGTTGTCTTGGAAATGCATTATGGTTTATCTTTGGCGGCTGTATCACCGGTCTTAGCTGGTGCCTTGCGGGATGCCTGTGGTGCCTGACGATCATCGGCATTCCGGTGGGGCTGCAGTGTTTTAAATTCGCATCTTTAAGCTTCTTTCCCTTTGGAAAAGAGGTCGTTTACGGAGGCGGTGCAGGCTCGTTTCTTTTAAATGTGATCTGGCTGGTCGTATCCGGTCTGGTGCTTGCGATAGAGCATCTGGGGTTTGGCGTGCTGCTGTGTATTACGGTCGTGGGAATCCCGTTCGGGCTGCAGCAGTTTAAGCTCGCGAAGCTGGCACTGATGCCGTTTGGGGCGGAAATCGTCTGAGCGGAAGGAGCAGTGCGTTTAAGATGGGAAAAAAGCCTGTCCTGCAAAAAAGCAGGGCAGGCTTTTGCAATGAAAAAACCCGTGATCTGTTTACTCGATCACAGAGGTGCAGTGCGGGCAGCGCGTTGCGTTGATGTCGATCTCGCTCTGACAGTATGGACATTTCTTTGTGGTCGGGGCTGCTTCGGCTTTCTCCTCGT
>CAJKKX010000188.1 GCA_905200565.1 uncultured Lachnospiraceae bacterium | reverse complement strand
GTTAGCTCGCCGGAGCGTTGTCCCCGTCCGTGTGGGATATATAGCAGGTATTCCGGCGTCCGGCGTAAGCAAGAGAACTATCGGTTTCGTAACCTATCGGGGGAAGCGAACCGCCCGCCAAACCAGAATTGCCAGAATCCTGTTGTTGTACTTGCGCCGAACCGACAGATAGTGCTATACTGTGAAAAGAAATCTGACAGGATACGACATGTTTTTATGGGTACAGGTGAAGAATTTGAAGAAGAGAATAGAACAATTACGAAATGGAATATTTGAATATGAAGCGCCGAAGATGCTGGTCTCCGAAGAGAAAATCGAGGCTGTGCTCCAGAAAGGGGCAGGTTTTCGGGGCAGTTTTACGATTGAGAGTGAAAATCAGAAAAGAATGAAAGGGTTTCTTTATTCCAGCAGTCCGAGGATGGCCTATGAGCCGTCGGATTTTCACGGGATTTCGGAAAGAGTCGTGTATGAGCTGGACGCATCCGGAATGGAAGAAGGCGACGTTCTGGATGGAAAGTTCACTATCTGCTCCGAACTGGGAGAATACCAGGTGCCTTACCATATCGAGATTGCCCGAAATCTGGTAAAGACTTCTACGGAGGTCATCGGCAGTCTGGCGGATTTCGAAAAGCTTGCAAAGGAAGATTTTCAGAAAGCACATGCAATCTTTACGTCAGGGGAGTTTCGAAAGATGCTTACCCGGCAGGCACCCCAGTGGATGACGCTGTATGAAGGACTGACCGGAAAGACATCTGACGATTCCGATATGGAAGAGTTTCTGGTTGGAATTGGGGCAAAGAAGAAAATTTCCATTGCACTGGAGAGGAAAAAAGCTTTTTTTGAAGGTTTGAACCAGACGCAGAAGGAGAGCGTGAGAATTACAAAAGATAACTGGGGGTTCCAGAGAATGGAGATATCCACAGATGCAGAGTTTTTACAGACGGAGCGTACTGTGGTGACAAGTGATGAATTTATTGGAAGCTCCTGCTATCTGAATTATCTGATTTATCCGGAAAAGCTTCATGCAGGGAAAAATTATGGGCGGATTTTCATAAAAACGCCCTTTCAGACACTTGCATTTGAAATAACGGTGAAAAAGACGGAAAAGAAAGGGACGTCTCATCACAGAAGCGTGCAGAAACAGAAAATAAAAAGCCTGATCGAAAGGTATCTGGATTTTCGCTTAGACAGAATCAGCAGAGAAGAATGGAGCGAGGAGTCCCTGGCCAGTCTGGAGGAATACCGGAACGCGGGCGGTACAGAACCGATGGCGGAGCTTTACCAGGCTCATATCCTGTTTCTGTCGGACAGGGAAGAAGAGGCGTGTCTGGTACTTACGGAGTTTGAGAGAGAACGAGAGATGATGAAGCGTCCGGAGATTCAGGGGTACTATCTATATCTCACTACTTTCTATCATAAAGACCAGATGTATCTGGATTATGTGCAGGCAAGAATCGGAGAACTGGCAGTACAGAAGCAGGAGAATTGGAAATTGCAGTGGTATCTGTTTCACCTGCCGGAGAAACGAAATGTACGGCTGGCTGAAAAGCTGGAAATCATTCGCAGACAGTTTCGATATGGGTGCAGGAGCAGATTGATGTATCTGGAAGCGTATCAGATCATACGGAAGTGTCCGCTTCTGTTAAAGAAATTTGGGGAGTTTGAGCTGTGTCTGATGCGTTTTGTCTGCCGGGAGGGGCTGCTGGATGATGAGCTGATTTTACAGACCGGAGATTTGGCGGCAAGACATAAGGAATATTCGCCTATGCTGTATGATATTTTGAAACAATGTTATGCCAGAAAGCCTTCCGGAAGTTTGGCAGGCGATATTTGCAGTCTGCTGATTAAGGGAAATAAAGAAGGAGAAGAATATTTTTCGTGGTATGAAAAAGCGGTAAAGGCGGACATCCGGCTGACGGGGCTTTACGAACATTATGTAAATTCCATGAGGACGGATACGGAAGAACCATTGCCGCAGATGATAAAGATGTATTTTGCATATAATAATACCCTGAGCTACCGGAGAAAGGCGCTGGTCTATGCCAGTGTGATCAGGAACCGGGAGAATGATCCGCGTACGTTTAAGAATTACCGCCCGGTGATTGAAAAATTTATGGAAGGCCAGCTTGCGGCAGGACATATCAACCGGGATCTGGCGCTGATTTACCGCACGTTTTTACATGCGGCTTATATGGACAGACGGATGGCAGAGCGCCTGGCGGGAGTGATTTTTTCCAGCGAAATCCGATGCGCCAGTCCAGACGCCAGGTATGCAGTCGTGATACACCGTCAGTTGGAAGAAGAGCAGAGAGTGGCGCTGTGGGAAAAGAGAGCAGTGGCGCAGTTATATACAGACGATTATCAGATTTTTTTTGAAGATGAAAAAGGAAACCGCCTGGTTTCCATTCCCTGTGAGGCAGAGAGATTGCTGGAGGATATGCAGCTTCTGGAGATCTGCCGGAATATGGCGGGGGAGTGCCCGGAGATGACGCTGTATACCTGTGGAAAAGCGGAGAAGGAAAAGGCGCTCAGCGAGGAGAATGTAAAGGATTTTTGCCGTCTGCTGGAAATTAAGAAGGTACGCGAAAGCTATAAAGCGCAGATTCGCCAGAGGCTTCTGGACTTTTATTATGAAAATCCGAATTCCCCATCACTGTTTGAATTTTTGCACGCAATCCATGCAGAAGAATTTATCCGTACCGATAAGAGAAAACTTCTGAGTCTGATGACGATGGAAGGAATGTGTCAGGAGGCGTTTGCCATCGTGGAGACTTACGGGCCGGAAGGCGTGGATACGGGAGTTCTGGTACGGATGTGCAGCAGAAATATACTGGTGCGGGAGCACGAGGCGGACGATATGCTGCTTGCGGTATGCTGGTATTGCTTTGAAAAGGAAAAGTATGATGAAACAGTTTTGGCTTATCTGGTAAAGCATTACGATGGGCCGGTGGAAAATATGAAACGTCTGTGGAGAGCCGGGAGACAGTTTGAGCTGGATACTTATGAGCTGGAAGAAAAGATACTTCTGGTACTGGTCTTTATGCGGCACGGTGCGGAAAACACGGAAGAAATTTTTGACTCTTACCGGAGAAATATGGGGAAGAAACCGCTTCTGGAAGCCTATGTGACCGATCGGTCTTACGATTATTTTGTCAAAGAGGCATCCGTTCAGGAACCGGTGTTTGCATATATTGAGGATGCTTACGGGAAAGGAAAGGAAATGCAGGAGATGTGCCTTCTGGCTTTGCTTCGCTGGTATTCCGGGCAGCCGCGGCTGACAGAGGCGAGACAGGAAGCAGTACAGCAGCTTCTGGAGGAATTTCATGGAAGAGGAATGCAGTTCGCATTCTACAAAGCATTCGGACAGAGCCTGCTCCGCCCGTTTCAGATGGTGGATAAAAGTTATGTGGAATACCGGGCAAACCCGGAGGCGTCGGTAACTCTGACCTGGCAGATTGAAAAAATGGACGGAAAACGGACGAAAGAAATTTCAGAGAAAATGAAAAACGTCTGCGAGGGTATCTTTGTCAGAGAATTTACACTGTTTTATGGAGAAACGCTTCATTACAGCATTCAGGAGGAGTGCGGCGGCGTTATGCGGGAGATGAAGGAAAAGACTCTTCTGTGGGATGAGAGGAACAGTACAGGAGGAGATACCTGTTACGACCTGATCAACCGGCTGGCAAAAGCTCTGGCAGATCAGGATGAGAAAGCGGCGGAAGATGTGATGGAACTGTATCTGGAGCAGGAATGTCTGGCGAAGAATATTTTTCCGGGCAATGAATAATTTCGGAGGCGAACATGACAATGGATTATAATGAGGTAATCATCGGTTTTGATCTGGGGTATGATTCCTCAGTACTTACTTTTTATCATCAAAACAACACAGAGCCTATGACGGTCAGTTCCGTGCCGGGAGAGGAGAAATATCAGATTCCGACGCCAAGAGACCTGTTTCCTCTGATTGAACAGAAAGCGGAGCTGGGGGCGGCGCTCTTGTCGAACTTTTTTAAGATGTGTCTGGAAAAGCTTTCCGCCGTAGGGCCGAAGGCGGGAATTTCCGTGATGGTGACGATGGATGCGATGCGGCCGGTCTGGGTACAGGCAATCCGCCAGGCGCTGGAAATGCTGGGAGTTCCGAAGGAAAGAATTTATTTACAGGATCATCAGGAGAGCTTTTTTTATTATGCACTGAGCCAGAAGAAGGAACTGTGGCGTTATAAGGTGGCGCTCTTTGAATATAAGCGTGACGGTATCACCGGATATGAGCTGAGTATTAATCATAAGACAAGCCCCGCCATGGTGACAGTCAAAAACAGGGGCAGGATCTGTCTGGATGAAAAAACGAGAGGAAGCAGGAAGGCAGAACATTGGAAGCGGATGAAAGATGTGCGCTTTCTGGAACAGGCAAAGAAAATGATCGGGACGGACGCTTACTCGACCGTTTATCTGGTGGGCGAGGAATTTGATCAGAGCTGGGAACATGAGTCTGTAAAGTTTCTGTGCAGCAGACGAAAGGTATTTCAGGGGAGAAATCTGTATTCTAAAGGCGCCTGCTATGGAGCAATGGTTCTGGCAGGGATGCAGACGCTGGATCATTATGTTTATGCAGGGCCGGATATGATCGAGCACAATGTCAGTATGGATATGATTCGAAAGGGGACAAAGTGCCGCGTGGAGATGGTCAGCGCCGGTATCAATTATTATATGGCATATTATGAATGTGAATTTATCCTGGACGATACGGACGAACTGGTGCTTTTGACACGCAGCATTCACGGGGAGGAGATGACGCACACGGTAAAGCTGAAGGATTTGCCAAAACGCCCGAACCGTGCCACCAGAATCCATATGGAGCTGACCTTTCAGGCGAAGGATAAATGCAGAGTCCTTCTTAATGACCTGGGGCTGGGCGAGCTGTATAAAAGTTCAGGAAAAAAATGGGAGGCAGTGATTGAGCTGTAGAAGGGGGCGAAAAGATGAGCGGTTATCATTTATGTCAGGTGAAAAAGGCAAAGCATCCTTATTATATAGAAAGTATTGGCACAAATATTTATACGATAGAAGAGTTATGTTTCTATTTGCAGCAGAATATTTATCTGGTGGATGGTTCCATTATGAATGAGGCTTTGTGCTGCTGGGTGAGGGATGAGTTGGGATTAAAAAGGCTTGGCCGCAAGCTTGCGGAGCGTCTGGAGGAGGCCAGGAAGGGAAGTATCGCAGGGTTTATTCTGCCGATCTTCCGGGAAATCGAATACCTGTCGCCAGACGAATACCACAAAGTTCAGGAACAGATCAGCAGTATTGAAATACAGCCGGAGGATCTTCGCAGAAAGATGAAAGCGGATTACCTGATGAAGTACGGCATGTATGGAAATGCCATCCGGGAGTATTATCAGCTTCTGAGGGAAAGGAATCCGGGAAAGCTGGGCGTACAGTTTTACGCTTCCGTTCTGGACAGTATGGCGGCG
>CAJKKX010000187.1 GCA_905200565.1 uncultured Lachnospiraceae bacterium | reverse complement strand
CATATCCTTGTAAACATCCTTTGTGTTGTTAGTGCAGAACCACAGCTTCCCGTCCATTTCTCCGGAAAACATGAACGGGCGGCATTTTGCTTTTCCATCACGTCCTACGGTTGCCAGATACTGAACCGGGTTCTCATTTAAAAATTCAATTACTTTCTTCATTGTACTTACCTCCAAATTGGTTTTATTTTGTTTGTTGGCTCTCGCCTTTGTTGATCATATTGTAGCAATCCTTCTCTTTTCTGTGAAGTACGCACAATATTGTGGTATAGTTACCAGCAGGAAACCATGCTTTCCCGAACTGTTTTTTCCTCTTTTCGTTCGGAATCGCTTGCTTTTCCTTCCTGATGCTCTTATAATAAAACCGTACCACCATTTCGTAAAGTAAGCACAATATTGTGCCATAGTTACCTATAAGATACCATGAAAGCGAGGAGTGTTTTATATGGAGACCCCAAAAGAAATTGCCAGTAAACCGGCAAAGACATTACCGGATTGTCCGGTGGAGACAACTTTAACCTTAATCAGTGATAAATGGAAAGTATTGATCCTGCGGGATTTATTGCCCGGAACCAAACGCTTCGGAGAATTAAAAAAATCCATCGGACACGTGTCGCAGAAGGTTCTGACTGCGCAGCTTCGCCAGATGGAAGAAAGCGGTCTGGTTATCCGTACCGTTTTCCCGGAAGTTCCTCCCCATGTAGAATACACACTGACAGAGCTTGGTTACAGTCTCAAGCCCATTTTGGATTCCATGTGGGATTGGGGCGAAAATTACAAAGCTAAAAATTCACAATAACCGGCATCCCCGGATTTTCCGGGTTCTCTTAACATACCAACTTATTTTTGATATGAATTAACCAAGGGCTCGACAGCAGAATCTGCCGTCAAGCCCCATCAATTATCATAAAAGATCTTTCAGTCTTTAAGCAGCCGCCTATAGATCTCATAATCCATGTCTTTGAAAACATTGAATACTACCGCCGGTCCGGTCTGATCTTTCTTCCGGCATTCTTTTACCGTCTGTACTGCTATTTCCGCCGCCAGCTCATTCGGAAAATGGAATTCTCCCGTTGAAATGCAGCAAAATGCAATGCTTTTCAATCCATTAGCATCTGCAAGCTCCATGCAGGAGCGGTAGCAATCCGCCAGTGATGCGCAGTCCGCATCGGTCACTCTTCCATAAATAACAGGTCCTACTGTATGCAGAACATAGCGGCACGGGAGATTGTACGCTTTTGTTATTTTTGCTTTTCCAACAGGCTCCGGCGTTTTCTGTGCCTCCATAATACGTGCGCACTCCAGGCGAAGCTGGATTCCTGCAGCGGAGTGGATCGCATTATCAATACAGCCGTGGCAGGGCACAAAGCAGCCAAGAAGAGCGCTGTTGGCGGCATTTACAATTCCATCCGTCTTTAGCGCTGTGATATCGCCCTGCCACAAATAAATTCCCTTTTGCACGGGGACGAAATCCGCCAGAGAAATGAGACGCTTTTTCTTTTGCTCCGCCTGCAGATAAGCATCCTGTATATCCAGGAAATCTTTTCCGATCGCTTTCGCAGGGCGGATATTCATGAGGGAGCGCAATAGTCTTTTCTGCTCCGTCTCTTCATCCGGCACCTCTATATTCTTCAAATCATCGTTTTCCTTTTTCAGATAATCTATAAGATAGATCAGCCTCTCCTGCTGTGTCATAACGTCCTCCTCACCGCTCCCTGCACACATCCACCCATCCGCAGCTCCGGGAATATTTCTCCAGCTCCGCGGGCGTCAGCTCGACCGCACTGTGCGCGTCGCCGCCTGCAGGATATACGATTTCAAAACGTTTCAGAGACACGTCCATGTATACCGGAACGTGTTCCCTGATCGCAAACGGGCAGACGCCGCCCGGCGCATGTCCGATATACTGCTCCACCAGGTCGCCCGGTATCATCTTCGCCTTCTGATGAAATTGTTCCTTAAACTTTTTGTTATCTATCTTTACATCGCCCGCTGTGATGATCAGGATCGCCTCATCTCCCAGCAAAAACGACATTGTTTTCGCGATCCGCGCCGGTTCGCAGCCAAGTGCCTGCGCCGCCAGCTCCACCGTGGCGCTTGATTCATGAAATACCTTTAATCTATCCAGAATTCCTTCCGTTTCCAGATATGCTTTTACTCTCTCCAGTGACATTTTTCATTCTCCTCATTCTTTCGCAGACTCTTTACATAGCGATTATTTTGAGCCATGCCTTTGCAATAACTCAGCTATTAACATTTTATCAGAAGTTGTCATTTAAGTCTATCAGAAAAGGAGATTCCTGTTTTTCCGATTATTCCACCTTCATCATCCGGTAACCCACACCAATGTGGGTCTGGATATACTGCGCAGAATCCGGCGATGGCTCCAGTTTTTTTCTCAGCGTTGCCATAAAGACGCGGAGGGAAGCAATATCATTATCCCAGCTCCGTCCCCAGATATTTTGTGTGATAAAGGTGTGCGTCAATACCTTTCCCACATTCTTGGACAGCAGACACAGCAACTTATACTCAATCGGTGTCAGGTGCAGCTCCTGGCCATCCAGATATGCGCATCCGCCGGCATAGTCTACCTTCAGTTTTCCATTGACAAAGACAGAGCTCGCCGCCAGTATCTCCGCCGTCATATAGGAAAGCCTTCTTTGCGTGACCCGAAGTCGTGCCAGCAGTTCTTCCACAGAAAAAGGCTTGGTCAGGTAATCGTCAGCGCCGGCATCCAGCGCCTCGATCTTATCGTTATCCTCGCTGCGGGCGCTGATAACGATAATCGGCAGATTTGACCACGAACGGATATTTTGGATTACCTGTACGCCGTCCATATCCGGCAGGCCAAGATCCAATAAGACAATATCCGGATTATGGGAAGATGCTTCGAGAATTGCAGCTTCTCCATTCGCTGCGACCAGATAGCGATAATCATTGGTTTTTAATGTCGTTGTAATCAGGTTGCGTACCGGAGGGTCATCCTCCACAACCAATATTAAAGGTTTATTCATGCAGTTCAACCTCCCCTGCTGGTAATGTAAATGTAAAGACGGTTCCTTTCGGGTCATGATCGGTTACCCATATAGTTCCTCCGTGAGCAGTGACAATGGATTTGCACAGCGAAAGGCCCAGCCCGAGACTTCTTCGGCTGTCTGCAATTTTATTGGCTCCGCTGTAAAACATATCAAAAATATGCGGCTTTTGGTCATCGGGAATGCCCGGACCATCGTCAGAAACAGAAACAACGACCTGATGTGACTCTTTGTTCTTCTCCGTATGGATTTCGATCACTGAGCCGGGCGGTGTATACTTGATGGCATTATCCAGCAAATTGATGATAACCTGGACAATCAGTTTAGCATCAATGCTTGCGAGGATCAACTCCTCAGAGGAGCTGACATGGATGATATGTTCCTTACTTTTGCGGTTGATATGCCGCAGAGCTTCTGAGACCACTTCATCCATCAGCTCCACAGTCTGCGTCAGATGAACCTGGCCGCCCTCGATTCTGGTAATTGCCAGCAGATTCTCTACCAGATTGATCAGCCACATGGAATCGTCATAAATGTCTGTAAACGTCCGTTTTCTCGTAGCATCATCCATTTTTTGATAGTTAGCCAGCAGGTTGTCGGCGTTCCCGGAAATGGACGTGAGCGGTGTACGCAGATCATGAGAAATAGCCCGAAGCAGGTTCGCACGAAGCTGCTCATTTCTGGCCAGAATTGCGGCTTCTTCTTTTTCCCGGGCGTTTTTGATGTTTTCTAATGCCAGGGCACACTCACCGAGAATAGACAGCAGGACGCTGTTTTCAAAAGAATCCAGAGGAATCTCGTTCATTGCAATTCCCACAACACCATACACCTGTCTGCCCACCCGAATGGCCAGATACAAGCATTTCGCGCTGGATAAAGTGTTGGTGGTCGCTCCGGCGTGCTTGTTGTTCCGCAGCACCCATGCGGCGACCGCTTTTTCATTTTCGGAAATCAATTCGCACTGATTACTGTCCGGCGTCCGAAAAATACTGGGAGAATCAAGCTCCTGCCCATTTGCCAGGTAGACCACAATATCCTTTCGCAGCAATTTCAGGAGCTGTCCCGCAGTAGCTTCTATAACTGCCTGCTCATCCGTTTCCCGTTGGAGAAGTTGATTCGTTTCAAACAAAATCTTTGTCCGATAGGCTGCATTGGCAGATTGTTTTGCATTATCTTTCAGACGTGTGGCAAGTGATCCGGTCAGCAACGCTACCATGAACATAATAGGAAAAGTCACCAGGTAATTCGGATTGCTGAAGCGAAAGGTAAAGCGCGGAACGGTAAAGAAAAAATTAAACACCAGCACGCTTACAATAGACGCTATCGCCCCGCAAAAGCGGCTCGTTGTGATAACGGAGATAACCAAAACACCAAAAATATATACAGACACGATATTGGCCTCGGAAAAGCCCATCGTGTAAAACACATATCCGACTAAGGTGGAAGCCAGCAGGACGAGAATACTCTTTACCAGATCTCGAACCGGCATAGCGGTTACATGAAACATTTTATTCCTATGCTTCTGGCAGACAGTCCCGGACCCTGTATCCGGGATTACATGAATATCCAGATTGGGTGCGTTGGCAATCAAATGTTCCGTCAGCGTCGGCTTGCTGAATATACTTTTTCTCGTGGCCGTACTCCGCCCGATTACAATTTTAGAAACGCCGGAAAGCCTTGCAAATTCCGCGATCTGATAAGGAACATCCTCGCCGTAAACGGTCTCAATATGTGCGCCAAGCTGCCCTGCCAATCGGATATTATCCCGCAGGCGTTTCTTGTCATCTTCACTCATTTCGGCAGTGGCAGCCGTTTCCACGAAAAGAGCCGTAAAGTTTCCGCGGAACGCCCGTGCCATTCTGGCAGCGGTACGGATGATCTTCGCGTTGGATGGAGAGGACGAGAGGCACACCAAAATATGCTCATCAGTGTGATAATCGCCACGATTCTGAATCCTGGTACTCTCCGTCAGCAGGTTGACCCGATCCGCACAGCGGCGTAATGCAATTTCCCTCAAAGCGGTCAGATTTTCCACTGTAAAAAAGCCCGCTGCCGCCCGCTCTGCCTGCTCTTCCTGATAGATATTTCCGCTTGCCATGCGCTCCAGAAGCTCGGTCGGTTCGATATCCACCAGTTCCACCTGATCCGCCTGGTCAAATACAGAATCCGGAATACGCTCCCGCACCCAAATGCCAGTAATGGAAGCAACCGTGTCATTCAGGCTCTCAATATGCTGGACATTGACAGTAGTATAAACATCGATCCCGGCGTTCAAAAGTTCCTGCACATCCTGATAACGCTTGGCATGACGGCTGCCCTCGGCATTGGTATGCGCCAGTTCATCTACCAGGATCAGCCTCGGTTTCCGCTTCAGCGCACTGTCAATATCAAACTCCCGGAGGGTCATCTCACCATAAAACACCTGCTTTGCGGGAATCTGTTCAAGTCCCTCCAGGAGAGCCGAGGT
>CAJKKX010000186.1 GCA_905200565.1 uncultured Lachnospiraceae bacterium | reverse complement strand
ATATGCAGGATTCTGTGACGTTTTCGAAAAGCGATCAACTCCCGCACGAATGCTGTCAGACCTTCATTTTTCCTGGCTGCTTTCCAATCTGTCCAGGAAGTCTCGTTATCCAGACAGTAGGGGTTGTTGTTTCCTCCCTGTGAATTTCCGAATTCATCTCCTGCCTGAATCATAGGTGTTCCCGCTGCCAGAAGCAGCATGAGAAATGCGTTTCTGAGCTGCCTGTATCGAAGTTCTGTTATTTTTTTCTTTCTGGTCGGCCCCTCTATCCCGCAGTTCCAGCTCTGGTTCCGGTCCGGACCGTCATGGTTCTGTTCCCCGTTTTCTTCATTATGCTTTTCACTATAAGAGACCATATCCATCATCGTGAATCCATCATGGCCCGCCATATAATTAATCACGCCGGTATATGCCGGGTTTCTGCGAATTCTGAAAGTAAACGCACTGACCTGATTCTGATCGCCTTTCAGCAGTCCCCGCGCGTCTTCCTGAAATCCTGCATGATATTCTCCAAGATTCCTGTTACGAAGAACTTTGTTCCTTGCATAAATCTCTTCTGCCGGAAAATAAGATCCTAAAAGTTTTACTCCGGTAAACACCGGATCTTTTGCCAGCATTTTCGCCAGCTCATCATTCCCTATGATATGGAAGCCGTCTATATGATATTCCGAAGCCCAATGTCCGAGACAATCTGCCGCCGTCCGAAAATCCACATCTCTGGAAAAATAGAACTCCATCAATACTTCAATTCCATTCTGATGCAGTGTGCGAACCATATCCTTCATCTCTTTTACCGGATCATTTCCCGCTGCATAAGAGGCTTTTGGCGCAAAGTACCAGCCTTTTTCATACCCCCAGAAGTTCAGCTTTTCGCGCTGTTCTTCCGGCGGCGCCTGATAGTTCCTGTTCATCCCGTTATAGAGTTTTACGATCTCATCAAACTCGTAAGCAGGCATCAGCTTTACCTGATTGATTCCCAGATTTTTCAAATATTCCGCTTTTTCCGCAACGCCGCGGAAGGTTCCCTTATGACGGACTTTTGAATTTGCCTGCATGGTGAATCCGCGGACATGAAGCCCGTACATCACCGCATCCTCATAGGGAATGCAGGGCGGCGTGTCATCCTTCCAGTCATAAGCCTTAAAATCAAACCCACACCGAATCTGATGTCCGTCCCCGTTCGCCACCGGCTCTCCGAATTTATCTCTGCCCCGGATGATACCGGCATAAGTATCCTGCACCACTTTTGTTCCGATTCGATAATTGTATTCGTATTGCTCCCCATCCAGATTCAGAAGCTTCACAGCGTATACATTTCCCACTATTCGTTTGTCTTTCAGTGGAATCTCACGGACAATGGTATCCGTTCCCCGCTGATACAGAAGAAGCGCCGCTTCCTCCGGCTCTTCAAGTGCAACCTGAAATATGACGCCATCCTTTTCTTTTACCGCCCCAAACTTTCCCAGCGTCTTACAGTCTTTCTCCCGGATTTTCTCCAACGTACCTTTCCTCAAGTCAATTTCCCGTCCTTTCCTGTTCGATGCGAAGCGCCAAATCGTTTAAATACTCCCACCGCTCCATTTTCTCTTCCAGAAGTGCCTCTGTTCTTGTCTTTTCTTCCATCAGCTCACCAAGACGGCTGTAACTGCTGGCGGACTCCTCCATCTGCTCCTCTATTGCTGCCAGTGTCTGCTCTAAAGCTTCAATCTCATCATCAATAACTGAAAATTCCTGTTCTTCCTTATAGCTGAATTTGAGCTTTTTCTCCCGGACCCGTTGGCCTTTTTCCTTTTTCAGCACACCCTGTGCCTGTTTCTCCTCTTTGGGATGACGCCTTTCATATGCAAGCAGATAATCAGAATAGTTTCCCTCATACTGCTGCAACTTTCCATTCTCTTCATATGCAAAGATTCTCCTCACGATGCGGTCAAGGAAATACCGGTCATGAGATACGGTGATAATAATACCGTCAAAGGAATCCAGGTAATCCTCCAGAATCGTCAGAGTCCGGATATCCAGATCATTCGTCGGCTCATCGAGAATCAACACATTCGGCGCCTCCATCAGCACACGCAAAAGATGCAGCCTGCGTTTTTCACCACCCGAAAGCTTCCCGATCAGACTCCACTGCATGGAGCCGTCAAACAGAAAACGTTCCAGCATCTGAGCCGCCGTAATCGTTCCTTCTAAAGTCGTCACATATTCCCCGGCCTCTTTAATAAAATCAATGACCCGCACCGCATCGTCGAGCTCTTCACTCTCCTGGGAAAAATATCCCATCTTCACGGTCTGCCCGATCTCAATCGTTCCGGTATCCGGCTCTGTCTGCCCGACCATGATTTTCAGAAGCGTGCTCTTTCCACATCCATTCCCACCGATAATCCCGATATGTTCCCCTTTTAGAAAAATGTAGCCAAAATCCCGGATCAGGACTTTATTCCCATAGGATTTGCATATGTCCCGAAGCTCTATGGTCTTTTTTCCCATGCGTGTGGAAATGGAGCTCATCTCTACAGACGCGTCCTGAACTGGCGCTTTTTGCTCTTTTAAATCCTCAATTCTCGCAATATGTGCTTTCTGCTTCGTGGCTCTGGCTCTGGCTCCCCTCGCCAGCCATTCCAGTTCTGACCGGAGGATACTTTGACGTTTCCTCTCTGATGCGGTCTCCATGTTCTGCCTGGCTTCTTTCAGGCGCACGAACTCAGAATAATTTCCCGGATAATTGTAAATTTTCCCTTTATCGATCTCCACGATTCTGTTGGATACCCGATCCAGAAAATACCGGTCATGTGTCACCATCAGAACCGCCCCCCGGTAACGAATCAAAAACTCCTCCAGCCAGTCCGCCATCTCATGATCCAGATGGTTGGTCGGCTCGTCCAGAATCAGAATATCCGCCGGAAGCAAAAGGGCATTTACAAGAGCGACCCGTTTCCGCTGGCCGCCGGAAAGTTCCTTTACCTTCTGTTCAAAATCCGTGATTTTCAGCCTGTTCAGCATAGATTTGGCATCACTTTCTGCCGTCCACTCATTCTGTTTCGTCCGGTTCCCTCTTAAAGCAGCATCCAGCACAGTGCTTTCCGGCTCAAAAACAGGATTCTGCATCAGAAAACGAATCACCACCTGCCTGCCTTTTGTCACACGCCCTTCGTCCGGTTCCTCCATTCCGGCAGCTATCCGCAGAAGCGTCGTCTTTCCTGTTCCATTGACGCCGATTACCCCGATTTTTTCTCCTTCATTGATAGAAAAATCCGCCCCGTCAAAAACCCTTCGTTCTGTATATACTTTTGTTAATTTTTCGATTGTTAGAAGATTCATAGTCACTCCCTTTATCTAAAACAGCGGTTCTTTCCGTCAGGCTTCCATTTCGATCGTCAGTTCCACCGGACAATGATCGGAACCTGTAATTTCGGTGTGAATCTTCGCATCCAGCAGCTTATCTTTCAGGCTTTCCGACACACAGAAATAATCAATCCGCCACCCGGCATTTTTTTCCCTTGCCCGGAACCGGTAAGACCACCAGGAATAGATTCCCTCCTGATCCGGATAAAAATAGCGGAAAGTATCGATAAATCCAGCCTGCGTCAGTTCCGTAAATTTCTGTCGTTCCTCATCCGTAAATCCAGCGTTTTTCCGATTGGTCTTTGGATTCTTTAAATCGATTTCCTGATGTGCCACATTCAGATCTCCACAGAAAATTACCGGCTTTTTCTGTTCAAGCCCTTTCAGATATGCCAGAAAATCCGTTTCCCACTGCATCCGGTAATCAAGACGCGCCAGTTCATTCTGAGAATTCGGCGTATAAACCGTAACCAGATAAAACTGTGGGTATTCCAGAGTAATCACACGTCCCTCCTGGTCGTGCATTTCTATTCCCATTCCGCAGGTAACATGCAGCGGTTCCTTTTTCGCAAAAACAGCGGTTCCGGAATAACCTTTTTTCACCGCATAATTCCAGTACTGATGATACCCCTCCAGCTCCAGTTTAATCTGCCCTTCCTGGAGTTTACTTTCCTGAATACAGAAAATATCTGCATCTACTTCCTTAAAAAAATCCAAAAATCCTTTTTGTACACAGGCGCGCAGCCCATTCACATTCCAGGAAATAAGTTTCATGCCAATGTCCTCCATATCTGCCCCATTTTCGCATTATTAAAGTTAGTATATCACAATTTTTTACTGATTGGTAGAACTATTCTCATAAATCGCTTGCAATCTTACGATCTATCTGATACATTATTATAGGATGCGAATAAAAATAATAGTGAGGTATTTCATATGAGCGAATTTGAAAATGGATGCAACGGCGATTGCAGCGGCTGCGGCAGCGACTGTAATCCCATAGACGGCGGAGCTACCGTAACACTGACACTGGATGATGATACTGTTCTGGAATGTGGAATTCTGGGCGTTTTCCCGGCAGGCGACAAGGAATATATCGCGCTTCTGCCATTGAACGAAAACGGTGAAAATGAAGACGGTGAAGTCTTCCTCTACCGTTTTACGGAAAAAGACGGCGTACCAGAGCTGGATAACATCGAAGATGACGACGAGTATGAAATCGTTGCAGATGCTTTCGATGAGCTGTTGGACAGCCAGGAGTTTGATGAGCTTGTGGGAGAGGATGAGCTGGACTAAACAGTATACTCCCCCCGAAAAACAGCAGGTTCTCCCTGTCATCCCCGAAATTCTGCGGGTAACAGGGAGAACCTGCTGTTTTTATTTTCTGCTTCCATGATTCTTTAATTCTTCCAGGAACCGGGACGGATGCAGCGCCTTCCCATATTTTTCTTTGGCATAATAGATATGTAAATGCTCTCTGGCTCTGGTCATTCCCACATAAAACATCCTGCGCTCTTCCTGTATGTCTACATCCAGAATGGCCTTGCGATGCGGCATATTCCCCTCATTGACATCCACAAGAAAAACGATGGGAAATTCCAGTCCCTTAGCGCTGTGCAGCGTTGTAAAAATTACCGCCTGTTTCTCCTGCTGTTCTTCTTTTGACTGGAGCCTCAGGGTCTCTGCATACTCTTCCATATGCTGAAACCAGGCATCAAACGTCCGAAAGTTTTTCGCTGTCTCCTGAAGCTCGTTTAACACGTCAAAAAGCTCTTCCGGTTTCATGCGCCGGTATCTGGCGTATTCTGTCAGATATTCCTCATAGCCGATTCCATGCCGGATAAAATTGATTGCCGCATAGGGAGTCATATTTTTTATCAACCGCAAATCATACTCCAGCTTGTCGATGCGCTCTGTCATCCAGTCCTTATCGGAATAACAGGCCCTCAGATTTTCAAAAGAAATCTCCATGCCATCCAGACATTCCCGGCTCACATAACGCTTCGGGCGATTGATAATTCTCAAAAACTCTTTTCGTTCCCGGCTTCCCTGTGCGATTTTTATATAAGAAATAAGATCTCTGGCAATCCAGTGTTCATAAATGTTTGGCATAAGATCACGCATACGGAAAGGAACATTATATTCCATAAATTTTTGAACC
>CAJKKX010000185.1 GCA_905200565.1 uncultured Lachnospiraceae bacterium | reverse complement strand
GGAGAGGTTGATCGAGATATCGATATCTCCGTAGGCACTCGGTACGCTCCAGCGGATATCCTTTGCGATGCGATATCTGCGGATGTAGTTGGAATCCTGGCTCAGTTTGTAGAAGTAATCGGTTGCCTCCTGCGGGCTCTTCGCATAGAGTTCTTCAAACTTCTTTACCACCTCTCCCGGGCGCGGCATCAGGCAGTCCATCAGTTTCGTATCGAACAGATCGCGGTAAACGACGCTGTTGTGTTCGAGAAGACCTCGCTTAGCTGCATCATCAAGCAGTTCATTTAAAGTCTCTTCCAGATCCGGGGTCTCCGGAATCTGCTCCGGCTCTTCGTAATCGGAAATCTGCATGACTTCCAGAATCCGATTTGTCGCATAGATTTTATCCAGTCCCGAAACAAGACCGGCATTTTCTCCATATTTTACCAGTTTTGCAATACTCTCGTTAATCACTGTAGCTTCCTCCCTGCTGCCGATCCAGCTTTTTTATTTCTTATTTTAATACGCCTGCGCCGTCTCCGATGTCTACGACGTAGAAGTCTGCGGCATAGCCGATTTTTTCTTTGTAAGCTGCGCCTACTTTTGCGATGAAGTTGTCAATATCTTCTGTTTTTACGATGCTGACGGTCCATCCGCCGAAGCCTGCGCCGGTCATACGGGAACCGATGACGCCCGGCTGCTTCCAGGATTCTTCTACCAGGGTATCCAGCTCGATGCCGGTTACTTCGTAGTCATCTCTTAAGGAAACATGGGAAGCGTTCATTAGTTGCCCGAAAAGTTTGATGTTGTTTTCTTTCAGGGCGTCTACTGCACGAAGCGTTCTCTGGTTCTCGTACACGGCGTGTTTTGCGCGCCTTACGCGGACTTCGTCGGCAATCGCACCCTTATACTCTTCAAACTGTTCCTCGGTAAGCTGTCCAAGATTATCGATTTTTACAACTTTTTGAAGCTCGGCGAGAGCTGTTTCACATTCAGAGCGTCTTTCGTTGTATTTGGAGTCGCCAAGTCCGCGTTTTTTATTGCTGCATGCAATAACGATCTTGGAGCCTTCCAGATGAATCGGGGCATACTGGAATTCCAGGTTACTCGTATCAAGGAAAATCGCATGATCTTTCTTTCCCATAGCGATGGCGAACTGATCCATAATACCACAGTTCACGCTGTTATAGTGGTTTTCAGAATACTGACCGATCAATGCAAGATCCTGATTGGTCACATCGAAACCAAACATGTCTTTTAATATGTAACCGGTCAGAACTTCCAGAGATGCGGAGGAGGAAAGACCGGAGCCGTTTGGAATATTGCCGTAAATGATAATATCAAGACCATTTGGGATTTCCATGCCGCGCTGTTCGAACGCCCACATGACGCCTTTCGGATAAGCGGTCCAGGTGGTTTCTTTTCCGGGAGCCATCGCGGTAAGACTGGTTTCGATCACACCCTGGCGCTCAAAATTCATAGAATAGAAACGCAAATTTTTATCCTGACGTTTTCTGGCAGCAGCGTAGGTGCCAATGGTGAGAGCACATGGGAATACGTGACCGCCATTGTAATCGGTATGCTCTCCGATCAGATTTACACGCCCCGGAGCGAAATAGGTGCGGACGTCGCCTTCACTTCCGAAAAGCTCTTTAAATTTTTTTAATATCTGTTCTTTCATGTTGTGTCTCCTTTACCTTTATAAGATTTCAAAACAGAACCATGCTTTCCTGATCGGAAAACATTTCTATATAATATGATACCATATTTGGGTGGATTGTAAAGAGCTGATTGTCAGTTTTGACGAATTCCATGCCTTGATTTTGTGCATTATCCGTCACATTTCTTTTTACATTCGTCCTCGTCGATTTCTACCAGAATAATATCGGCTCCGATCTGTTTGACACATTTCCAGGGAATAATAAATTCCGTATCACGCCCAAGAAAGGAACACAGCTTTCCCGGACCCGGAACAATCAGGGCGAGGATGCAGCCGGTGCAGGGGTCAATGTCCACGTCGTTTACGCATCCGATGGAGCGGCAGGTACAGATATTGATAACTTCTTTTTGACGGAGATCGCAGATACGCATAAGAACCTCGATTCGTGAAATTACTATATCATATACAAAAAAAAGGAAACTATGCCCCGCATTTTGCGGCGCACCGTTTCCTTTTATGAAAAATCACTATTTTCCGAGGATAAGCATCGTGTCAAGACATTTTCTTGATTTTTCCATGACTTCATCAGACAATAAGATCTCTTCTCCGGCGGAACCGTTCAGACATCCATAAACATCAGAAAGAGTCGTCAGCTTCATGTTATGACAGACGCAGTCTTTGGACAGCGGGTAGAATTTCTTGTCAGGGCACAGAAACTGTAAATGCTGTACGATGCTGTTTTCTGTGCCGATGATAAATTCGTTTTCTTTGCTGGCTTTTGCAAAGTCCATAATGCCGGTGGTGCTGCCTACGTAGTCGGCTGCGGCAGATACTTCTGGAAGGCATTCGGGGTGAACCAGCAGACTTGCCTGCGGATGCAGCGCTCTTGCTTTTTCCACGTCCTGAAGAGAAACCCTTACATGGGTTGGACAGCCGCCTTGTACAAGTTTTAGATTCTTGTCCGGTACCTGATCCGCTACCCACTGTCCCAGATTACAGTCTGGAATAAAGAGGATATTTTCGGTATTCATGTTCCGAATGACATTTACGGCGGAGGACGAAGTGACGCAGGTATCGCAGAGAGTCTTTAATTCGGCAGTGGTGTTAATATAAGCTACGACGGCGTAGTCTGGATACTGCTCTTTTAACTGCCGGATCTGTTCGGTATTCATCTGCCTTGCCATCGGGCAGTCAGCCTGTGGATGAGACAGCAGAACCTTCTTTTCGGGAGAAAGAATCTTGACCGTTTCTGCCATAAAGCGCACGCCGCACATCAGTACGGTATCAGCCTCGGATTTCGCGGCTTCCAGACTCAAACCATAAGAATCTCCTACATAATCGGCTACTTCCCAGATGTCATGGCTCTGGTAAGCGTGTGCGAGTATGCAGATGTTTTTTTCTTTTTTTAATCGCAGGATTTCATCCTGAAGTGTTTTTGTTGTATACATTTAACTTTATCTCCAAAGTAAATTTTTTCTCTATTATATAGAAGAGAATGACGGGTGTCAAGTCATATGTAAATGCAACTGTAAAACAGGTGTCTTGTCGGATGTAAAAACTTGTGCTATACTCAGGTGTAGCAAAGAACCTATGAAAAAATGACAGGAAAGCAGGAAATGTGATGAAGACAGATGTTTTAATTGTCGGATGCGGATGTGCAGGCTTATATTGTGCGCTTCATCTGGACAAAGAGAAAAAGGTTACGATCATTACGAAATCAGATCTGGAGAGCAGCGATTCCTTTTTGGCCCAGGGGGGAATGTGTATGCTGAAGGATGATTCAGACTATGAAGCATATTTTGAGGATACGATGAAGGCCGGGCATTATGAGAATGACAGGGATTCCGTGGAGATTATGATACGTTCCTCGGCAAGAGTCGTAGAGGAGCTTGTGAAGTATGGCGTGGAGTTTCAGCGGGAAGTGGATGGGAGCTTTGCGTTCACACGGGAAGGAGCGCATTCCGATAAACGAATCTTGTTTCATGAAGATATTACCGGAAAAGAGATTACGAGAAAGCTGCTGGCTCAGGCACAGAACAGAGAGAATATTACGTTAATGGAATATACAGAAATGAAGGATATTCTGTGCAAAGATAATGTATGCTATGGAGCGATCGCCCGCTTTGCCGACGGAACGATTCAGACAATATATGCGGATTATACGGTGCTGGCGACCGGGGGGATTGGAGGACTTTACCAACATTCTACGAATTTCCGCCACCTGACCGGAGACGGAGCTGCGGTTGCGGCAAAGCACGGAATTGAGCTGAAAGATATGGATTACATACAGATTCATCCGACGACGCTATATTCGGATAAGGAAGAGGACAGAAGTTTTCTGATCTCAGAGTCGGTACGGGGAGAGGGTGCAAAGCTTTATGGAAAAGACGGAAAACGGTTTGTGAATGAACTTTTACCCAGAGATTGTCTGACGGAAGCGATCTACAGGCAGATGGAAAAAGACGGTACGGAGTATGTGTGGGAGGATCTTCGGGTCATACCGAAAGAAAAACTTTTCCATCATTTTCCAAATATAGTAGCGCATTGTCAGGAAATGGGGTATGATGTAACCAGAGAGTGTATTCCGGTCGTGCCTGCCCAACATTATTTCATGGGAGGAATCCGGGTGGACCATCAGGGCAGGACTTCGATGGAAAGGCTTTATGCGGCGGGTGAGACGGCCTGCAACGGGGTACATGGGAAAAACCGTCTGGCGAGCAATTCTTTATTGGAGAGTCTGGTATTTGCAGGGAGAGCGGCAGAAGATATTATGGGAACTTATCAGGAAGTGAAAGAGAAAATTCCGGATATAGGAATGCCGCTGTATGAATATGCGGACAGCGGGGCGTTGGCAGAAGAATATAAAGAAATTGTCTGGTCAGAAATCAGGAAAGCGAGGAAAGAAAGAGATGTTTGATCCAATTACCATGAAATTAAATGTAGACCCGCTGATTTTGAGTGCATTGCGGGAAGATATTACAAGTGAGGATGTATCGACGAACAGCGTAATGCCAGAATCAAAAGCGGGAGAGGCAGACCTGGTCTGTAAGCAGGATGGCGTGATCTGTGGACTTCAGGTTTTTGAAAGGGTCTTTACACTTCTGGATGAAAAGACGAAGGTAGAGTTTTTCGCGGCGGAAGGAGAACAGGTAAAGAAAGGGCAGCTTCTGGGAAAAGTGTACGGGGACATCCGTGTGATCTTATCCGGAGAGCGGACAGCGCTGAATTATTTGCAACGTATGAGCGGGGTCGCTACTTATACAAATGAAGTGGCCGCTTATTTAAAAGGAACAAAGACCCGGCTTCTGGACACGAGAAAAACGACGCCGAATAACCGGGTGTTTGAAAAATATGCGGTGCGCATTGGCGGTGGGAACAATCACCGTCTGAATCTGTCAGACGGGGTTATGTTGAAGGACAACCATATCGGTGCGGCCGGAAGTGTGAAGAAAGCTGTGGAAATGGCAAGGGAATATGCTTCCTTTGTACGGAAGATAGAGGTGGAAGTGGAAAATCTGGATATGGTGAAGGAGGCCGTAGAAGCCGGAGCAGATATTATCATGTTGGACAATATGAATCACGAACAGATGCGGCAGGCGGTAGAATATATCAATGGACGTGCGCAGGTAGAGGTATCCGGCAATGTGACGAAAGAAAACATTGCCGCACTTTCCGATATGGGCGTAGACTTTATCTCCAGCGGAGCATTGACACATTCTGCGCCGATTCTTGATATTTCTCTGAAAAACCTGCATCCTGTGGAATAGAAAGGTTGATATGGAATGAATGGAAAGGATAGAAGAGCATATATTCTTCAATTACTGATATTGACTTCTATGTTGGGGGCAGTTGTTGAAGTTCCACAA
>CAJKKX010000184.1 GCA_905200565.1 uncultured Lachnospiraceae bacterium | reverse complement strand
GGGGAAAAGACGCCGGACGGCACGGCGATGCTGCTCTCTGACACGGCGGCGGGCAACAAGCTGGTGGTGCAGGTGGATGAGAGCCAGGAAACATATATTGCCAAGGGCGACGACGCGACCGTTAAGGCGAACAATAAAAAAGCGGATACGCTGGAGGACCTGACGGTGGATTCTGTGCGCAAAAACGAGGAAAATGCTGATCTTCTGGACGTGACGGTGCAGCTCCCGGAAAACTCGCTGGAAGCCGGCACCTCGGCGACGCTGGAATCGACGCGTATCTCAGAGACCTACGACTGCTGCATCCCGATACAGGCGCTCTATGAGGAGAGCGGGAAATACTATGTTTATGTGCTCTCGGAGAGCAGCACGGTGCTGGGAACGGAGCTGACGGCGACGCGCCTGGAGGTGACGGTGCTGGATAAAAACGAGACGAGCGCTGCGCTGCAGCCAGGGTCTCTTTCGTCGGATCAGCAGGTGATCGTATCCGCGGACAAGGCAATCTCTGCGGGAAGCCGTGTGCGGCTGATTGAGGAATGATATGAAAAAATATGGAAAAGGAATTTTCCGGGCGTTGATTTTTGCGGCGATCCTGCTTTTGTATGTGCTTGCGCAGCGGCAGACGCGAATCCTTACGGCATGTGAGCGGACGGCGCTGATCCTGCTGGAGAGCAGCCCGCTGACGGGAGCGGACGTGGAAACGATGCGCAGGACGGAGCAGGAGCAGAAGCAGCCGCGCGAGTTTGCCGCCTGGAGCCAGGAAAACGAGGTAAAGGCGGAAAATGTCGATCTGGCGCGCACGCATACCGTGGCGGCGGTGGCGGTTTGCGGACGCTCCGATCTCATTCTGGAGGGAACGGCGCGGCTGGATGCGGATGATCGCGACGGCTGCCTGATCGACGCAAATACCGCGCAGAAATTGTTTGGAAATACAAACGTCATTGGTCTGTCGGTGGAGCTTTCGGGAAAGAAGAAGACCATCCGCGGGATCCTGTACGATGCGGAGGATACGGTGGTATATGAGGAGAGCAGTTCCGACGCAAAGTTTACCAATCTGACGGTTTCGACGGGCGGCAGCGTCTCCTACGAAAATCTGCGGCAGGACTTTATGGCGCGCCACGCGCTGGACGGGAAGTTTGTGCGCATGGACACGCTTGGCTGGATCCTGGGTCTGCTTGTCCTTCTGGTCCCGCTTGTTTTGGGCTGCCGTCTGCTGATGCGCTGCCTGCAGGCTGCTGCGGCATACCGTCGGGAGCGCGCAGGGCTTTTTCTTCTGGCAGCAACGACGGTCTGCGCGGTGCTTTTTTTCTGGCTGATCGCCGGACAGATCAGCCTTCCGGCAGACATGATCCCAACCAAATGGTCAGATTTTGGTTTCTGGTCCGATTTTCTCCAGAAAGAGCGCCAGTCTCTGCTTCTGCTTTTGCTCACGGAAAAGCAGAAGCCGCTGCAGGGCTTTATGGAAAGCTTTTACCTTGGGGCGGGAGAGTGTCTTGCGGCAGTAATACTTGCGCTGAAGGTGAAAATATAGCAACAGTCCGGCTAAACTGCCCTGATACAAAATATAGAATATAATCCGACATACAGAAATACAAGACCGGGCAAAACGCCCGGTTTTTGTGTGCATGAGAAACATGTGTATAAGGCATGCTGTAACAGAGGATTTATGTAGGTGGTTTACATGAGGAGCAGACGGGTTAAGAAATCGTAAGAAATCTTCATCTGAGAAGTAAGAATTTTCTGGTATGCTGAAAGCAGAACTGGCAGGGAAGGAGGAAGAGGAAAAGAGTTTGCCCGATATGCTAAAAAGTATTTGTTGAATGAAGGGAGAAAGAAGATGAGGAATTTCAGTAAGAAGGTTAAAGGTATAGCAGCAGTTTTCGCATGTGTGTTGGCATTATCGCCAGCAACGGGTGTATTGGGGTGTGGCAACACGGATGGCTATAACGTGTTGCAGGAATGGCAGGAGGGACAGATTATCAGCGATTGTACGGGGAAACAGATGCTGATAACCGGAATTACGGAAGATGGTTCATTTTCTGCCAGAGAAATAAGAGCAGGGAATATAGTATACGCTACTCATGAGCATAAATATGAACAGTATTCCGAAGCGATATTTAAAAAAAATAAAGTAAGCATCAAGCCCGCCATTTGTTATTATAAGGTTTATGAAATTGTCTATCAGTGTACTATCTGCAAACAGAAAACCAGTATAGAAAATTCTATTCCGCAGAGTCATAATTATCAGTCAAATAAATGCACCATATGTGGACGCATTAAAAATTAGGAGAGATGAGAATATGAGTACGAGAAAAGCATTTTTACCTTTAACCCTGGCGCTTATGCTTACATTTCCGGTACAAGCGCGTAACATTGGGGGAAATGTGTACAAAATGTGCCGCAACGATATTTTCACGGATTATGAAAACCGGAATGTGAAAAAGATTGTTACAGAGACAAATGGGGACGGCACATTTCAGGCAGAAGATTTGGGTGTCTGGCTGCGTAATACCGGTATTTATGACATTTCCCTTCTGCGGGAAGAGGACAATTATCTGAAAGAAGAGTTTTACAGCTTCCAGCAGGAGCGGGTGGACGACGCGTACTATTATAACGAGGATGCATCATACGTTGACTTTACCTGTCTTGTGAAAGCAGGCGATGTGATAACAGCATCAGATACAGAAACAGAAACCGTGGAAAGAGGAGAAATCGATGGAAGCTTTACAACCAGAACAGAAACAACCGTCAATGTAAATGCACTTCTTCCGGCTGTTCTTGTACCGCGGACAGCGGAGGGGGAGACAGGTGAAAAATCAAGTCAGACGATTTGCATAACAGGAGAAATGGAATTTGTATTTGAGAGCATTATATTTGACGGGGAAAACAGCTCTATAGAAATTACCTGTGGAAATGGGGTGCCAGAGGATTCAGAATACTATCTGGAGGGAACCGATGACACTGGGAAAATGGTAAAATATTGTATGAACAGACTGGAAAATACAAAAGCAATTTTTACAAATGAGGAAGGGCAGGGAGTTTCCAGACAGGCATCTTCTGCAGATTTACAGCTTTATAAATACGAAACAGATAATGATATTTCGGAACAGAAAGAAGAATATACGAAAATCGGGGAAATGTTCTGTATGATATTGAGCTGATAAAAGAAAGAGCAGTCACACTTGATATGGCTGCTCTTTATCCGTGCGCTGGATTGACAGCCGTAAGAAGCAATAGTAAAATAAAAGTTAAGAAATATTAAGGGTTATGTAAACGAAAATGTAAGATAATTGTTTTATTCTATGAGTAGTTCAAGGATGATCCACTTAGAACAAATAGAAAGACAGAAAGGATAAGAGAAAAATGAAGAGAAAAGTTATGGCAATGTTTTTGGCGGCAACCATGATGGCAACACCGGCAACTTATGTGGCTGCGGCAGATGGAAATGTTGCAGTGGTGCAAACAGATGCAGTTCAGACACGTGCTACGACAAAGTATTATGTCACAGCGGATGTGCTTAATGTAAGAAGCGGTCCGGGGATGGGGTATAGTATTATCGGGTCACTTACATATAATCAGGTAATTTCTGTTACGTCTATCAGCGGCGGATGGGCAAAATTTAAATATATAGATCGTACAGGTTACGTTTCGGCAGAATATCTGGCACTGTATAATAGTTAAGAAATAATAAATCGGGCGGGTGCTTTTTGCATCTGCCCGAAAACGGGGATGAGTTATGCAAAGAAAAGCAAAAGCGCTTCTGCATGTGGCGGCAGTGTTCCTGATTCATATTTTTACAGTTTCTTTCAGCAGAGTGGCATGGAGAATGGATACGTCTCTTGTTGTGAAAGAACTTGCGGGTAATTGTCTGAATTTGTGGAGCGTATTTACGGCAGTTTATCTTTATACAAAATATGTGATGAAGATTTCTCTGGCGGATGTCTATTGCAGAAAACCACTGTTTCTGCGGCGCTGGTGTATTGTCGCCGTGCTTCTTCCTGCTGCAGTAGATATGTTCTACCTGTTTTGTGTGAAGGGAACGCTGGCATTCGAAAATCCCACGCTGCAGGATTTGGTCAGAATTTTCGTATCGAATGTTTTTGGACAGGGCATACGGGCGGCTGTGACGGAGGAGTTGCTTTACCGGGGGCTTGCCTTTCACGCGTTGCAGACTGGTTTTGGAAAAAAAGGCGCGGCAGCGGCATCTGTTTTCACATATACCCTGATCCAGTGTATGGCAATGTCATTTGTGAATGTGAAAGACGCGCTTCTGACGATACTGGGAACATTTCTGATGGGGACGGTGCTGACGCTGGTTGTCTGTGAGAGCGGTTCTATCTGGTCGGCGGTACTGATTCATGCGCTGTATAGCATTTTTGCGGGAGACGGACAAATTTTGCATATTGATACAAACCAGAGTTTTCCGGCTATCTGGACTTATACCTTGGAAACGGACAACTGGCTGCTTATAGGTATGCCCGGAATGAATACCATATACAGGGCGCTGCCTTCCATGCTTGGCTTTTTACTGACAGGGGTACTGGCGGTATGCTGGATGAGAAAGGCAGGCAGGACGGGAGCGGTCTGCGGAAGGGAGCGGAAATGAAAACAGGATTATGTATAGTTTGTGCGACAGCAGTTATAGTGGCTGTTGGACTGTGCCGGAAACCGGCGGCGGTTCTGGCAAGAGAAGAAATACTTGTCGGTGTACCGCAGGCGGATGCTAATATAGAAAAAGCTGCACTGACGGAAAATCTTTATCCTGCAGAATTAATCAGCGCCTTACAGCGGAATCACGAGCTTCTTGATTTTGTGGAAGGATATCTGACAATTGAGGCGAGAGCTTACGGCGGCATTACGCAGGCGGAAAGCCGGGAGCAGTGCCCGCTTTTTCTGCAATGGGATGCGCGCTGGGGGTATGCACCATATGGAGAAATCAATATCGGGCTATCCGGCTGCGGACCAACCTGCCTGTCGATGGTGCTCTACAGTCTCACGCGGGACGAGAGCCTTACGCCCGACATGCTGGCGCAGCGCGCGCTGGATGAGGGGTATTATGTGGAGGGCGTAGGAACCTCCTGGGCATTTTTAAAAGATATAGCCCCGCAATATGGGGTGATGGTTACGGAAGAGCAGCTATATGATGAAGAGGCGATGAAGCTGTACCTGGGCGATGGCAAGCTTGTTATCTGCGCGATGGGACCGGGAGATTTTACGGATACGGGGCATTTTATTGTGGTCAGAGGATATGCCGATGGAAAACTGCTGATTAATGACCCGTTCAGCCGGAAAAACAGCACCCGGGCATGGGAGCCGGAGGTCATCCGTAGTCAGTGCAGCCGGGTGTGGACCTATGAGGCGGTAAGATAACGGAACAACCATTTATGTCTGATTGCGCAGGCTTTATCATACAGGAAAGAGAGGCGGTCTGGATGGATCATAACAACATACTGATGATTGAAGACGACCCGGCAATCCGGGAGGGTGTGCGCATTCTGCTGGAGGGAGAGGGGTATCACGTGGAGGAAGCGGAAAACGGCAGG
>CAJKKX010000183.1 GCA_905200565.1 uncultured Lachnospiraceae bacterium | reverse complement strand
CGGTCTTCAGCTCGTCGTAGGGCTGGTCGCCGATACCGAGCACATTCAGCCCGTTTTTCTTCAGCTCGCGGCAAAACATCCAGTAGTTTGCCGGGAAGTTTGGTGAAATAAAGATAAAATTTTTCATAATATGTGTCCTCCCTCATGATTCTCTTACGGCGCCGCCGGAACTTTCAAGCAGATATGGAACAAAATATTCCACCTGACGGTACCACCAGTACCAGTCGTGGGAGCAGTCGAAGCCCCAGTAATCTACCCAGGCGTCGATGCCCTTGCTCTTTAGAATGCCGTCCAGCTCACGGGTGGAATCCGGCAGCTCCCACGGTCCCTGCCCCACGCAGATGATCGCTTTCTTTTTGTTATACAACGTAATGTACGGGTGATCCGCCGGCATGTTTGCCAGGTAGTGAACCGGTGAATTATTGTAGACCAGATCATCCATATAGGAACCGAAGCCGTATGCGGCGGTGTAAATGCCGCTCAGCGCAAGCAGTCCGTCGAACAGATCGGGGCGGCGGAAATAGAGATTCGCCGCGTGGGTGGCGCCAAGGCTGCAGCCAAAGACAATGACGTCGGGATAGCCCCTCCAGCCATTGCGCTCATTTACCATATTGCGCATGAATGGAACCATTTCGTCGGTGATATAGGCAATCCACTGCTCATAACGGCAGATGCGCCAGCGGGGATCGCCCTGGCTGTTGGACCAGGTCTCCCCGTCAACGGTGTCGATGGAAAAGACCATCACCTTGCCTGCGTCGATAAACGGCGCCCAGACATCGATCATTTTAAAGTTTTCGAAGTCGAAAAAGCGTCCGTCCTGACAGGGAATAAAGAGGACAGGGCGTCCGGCGTGACCATAGACCTTCCACTCCATGTCACGGTTTAATTTGTGACTGTACTGTTTGTAATATTGGATCTCCATTTATTCCTGTCCTTCCCTGCTGGTTTCAGGATATGTGATGGTGTTCATAAAGAACGGAATCTGCTTTTCCCAGCATGCCTCACAATGAGTTCCGCCCGGAACGATACGGCTTACAAGCAATACGGAACGTTCGAGCAGGCGCGCGGCAATGTTTTTAAAGTGACGCTCCATGCCGGGGCGCATTTTCATCTCATGCTCTCCGTAATCCATGTAGACGATCGTATCCGGCAGAAGCTGCGCTTCGCGGATGAGCTTTTCCAGCTTGCCCGGCGCTACCCAGATGGACGGCGAGAGCGCCGCTGCGCGCGAGAACGTCTGATTATATTCCATGACGGCATAAAGGCTCATCAGCCCGCCCATGGAGCTTCCTGCGATATAGGTGTGGTCGCGGTCCGGCAGCGTGCGGAACCGGTGGTCGATCTCCTGTTTAAAGGTATGTATCATCCATTCCATGGTCTGGTCGCCGTATCCGGTGATTTTTCCAAAGCTCGGTTCGGTAAAATTGTAGGGCGAATATTCCTTCAGACGCCCGTGATCCGGGCTGTGGTTGCATTCCACGGCGGCAATGATCATCTGGGTGCCGGTGGATTCCATGTATTCCTTCATGCCCCAGCATTTCCCATAGGTGGCGTCGGAATCAAAGAAGACATTGTGTCCGTCGAACATATATAAGACCGGATAACGTGTGTCCTCATTGCCGTTGTAGTAGGATTCCGGCAGGTAAATATAAGCGTTTCTCTCTTCATTTCCGGTAAGTATCGGAACGGTTACTTTCCATTTTTCTATCATAGTCTGACCTCCCTGTTAAAAAGTGGTTACTGTTCACGTCGTTCACAGTAATATTCGCAAATCCATTTAAAATTCGCTCTGCGAATGGGATCTGCTCACACCTGTATTACTTTCTTACGGACTTTGCCCACAGGACTAGCTGCGCGTCGCAGCGGATGCAAAGTCCTGACCTGAACAGTAACAAAAAGTGCCTTTTAGCAGCGGGATGCTGCACCCCGCTGCCGGCGGGTTGAAACAGCTTTAGATGCTTCAACCGCACAGGTAGAATTGTTTCTTATGAGTAAATATAGCACAAACCGTAAAAAACCGCAACCGCTTCGGGAATTACGCCGGAAGTCACGAAAAAATTTTTGAGAAATATAAATTTCTTCTTGTAAAATGGGGAAGGATTTGTTATAATATGTGATGTAATTTTTGAAAATGCGAATCTGGGAGATAAATGATGAAAAAGGGGAAAAATTTTCTGCCGTTGCTTTTGTCTTTTCTGCTGATTTTCAGTATGTTTCCGCTACACGGCTTCGCAGAGGATTCCGCAGGGGAGGAATATGCGGAGGAAACGGAAGCAGAAACGGAGCATCTGGCGGCTTATTATGAAGAAATCCAGTCAAACAATATCCCGAACTGGCCGCAGGGAGATGCGGTAAATGCAGAGACGGCTATTTTGATGGACGCCGATACCGGAGCGATTCTCTATGCGAAGAGTATTGAGAAGCAGGAGTATCCGGCGAGTATCACCAAAATCATGACGGCACTTATTGCGTTGGAGAAGGGAAATTTAAGTGATGTTGTTAAATTTTCTGAGAATGCGGTTTACAGCATCGAATACGGAAGCTCTCATCTCGGGCTGACTGCCGGTGAGGAGCTGACGCTGGAGCAGTGTCTGTACGGGATCCTGCTCGCTTCGGCGAACGAGATTTCCAATGCTGTTGCGGAGCATATCGGCGGAGATATCGAAACCTATGTCGGCATGATGAATGATAGGGCGGCGGAGCTTGGCTGCACCCATACACATTTTGTAAATGTGCACGGACTTCACGACGAGAATCATTATACGTGTGCGAAGGACATGGCACTGATCATGCAGGCGGCGCTGAAGAACGAGAAGTTCCGCGAAATCATAGGAACCGTCGAATACAATTACCCGGAGACAAATCTGGTAGATGAGGTCCGGTACTTTATCAATCATCACAAAATGATTTCCGAGGAAGGAATGCTGTACGACGGCTGTATCGGCGGAAAGAATGGCTATACCGACGAAGCCTGGAATACTCTGGTCACAGCGGCGGAGCGCGATGGGATGACGATCATCAGCGTGGTGCTGCGTTGCCCCGGACAATATGTCTCATATGATGATACGAAGGTGCTGCTCGATTATGGATTTGCCAATTTCCATGATGAGCAGATCGCGAATACGGGCGGCGCAGGGCTGGAGATTACCGGCATTGAGGACGCCGATGAGCAGGAGAGAATTAAGAGTGCGGACTTTTCCGAAGCGCCGTTTGAGATGGCAGCGGAGACGAAGGTCACGCTTCCGGCGGGCGTGGAGGCTTCCGCATTGAAAAAGACCATGGATTTTGGCACGCATACCCTGTCTTATTCGTATGAAGGACAGGTTCTCGGAAGTGTTCCGTTCACGTACACCGGGCAATGGGAGACAGAAGCGCCTACCGAGGTTTTAACAGAAGCAGTCACCGAGACGGAAGCTGTTAAGGAATCCGGTGGAGTGGCCGGTACGGTCGGCGGCGTTCTGGGAACGATCGCAGGCGGAGCGCTGACGCTCTACGGAAAAATGGATGCGTTTATTGAAGAAAATACGGTGATCGCTGCGATCATCGGGGCAGTTCTTCTGCTGATTTTTGTACCGCTTCTTCTGGTTGCCGTAAACCGCAAGCGGAAATATATGAAAATTATGGAGCTGCGCGAAGAAGATATGAAGATCCGCCGAATGCTGGAAGAAGAGATTGAGCGCAAATCTGCAGCCCAGGTGGAGGCGGAGCTTCGCGCAGAGCAGCTTCGGCAGGAACTTGCAGAAGAAAAAGAGAAGCGCCGTCAGCAGGAAAAAGAGCTGGAGGAAATGGAAAATAGCCCGGATTTTTATTTCGATGAGGAGAGCGACGGCGAAAAACAGGAAGAGCCCCCGCAGGAAGCTTCCGGTCAGAAGTCACAGAAGAATTTTGATGACGAACCGGAGGATGAGTATATCGAGGTTCCGCTGGAGGATGACGATGAACCGTTGGATTAGTTAAACCAAGCATAAAAGCTTAAATAATTAAAAAGGGAGGAAAAACAATGAATTGGGTATCACCGATCAAAGACGAGGAGACACTGAAGAAATTTAAAGAGGCATTGCGAGAGGTGGATGACAAATATTACATTTTGTTTGAAATCGGCGTAGGAACCGGAATGCAGCTCCAGGAGATTCTGAAATTTAAAAATAAAGATATTCGCGGCAAGGATAAGATTGAGGCATCCATCGGGACGAAGAATATCAAACGTACCTTCACCATCCCGAAGGATTTAAAGGAAATCATCAATAATTATACAGAAGGAAAGGATCCGGACGCGTATTTGATCCAGGGTCATGCAAGCTCCTCCGCACCGCTTTCCCGAGAACAGGCGTACCGCGTATTTAAGAGCGTCGGCAAGGAAATGGGACTGAATTCCATCGGCGCGCAGACCATGCGCAAGACCTTCGCATGGAGATATTACAAGAGCACAAACGATATTTACTATCTGCAGAACCTGCTCAACCATGCGTCGCCGTCCATCACTTACCGTTACATCGGTGAGAAGCCGAACGTAGAGGTCGTTCTCAAAAAGATGACGCCGGAGGAAAATGAGAGAAGCCGTTACATGCTCTACAAAGACGGAAACGGAAAGAAACGTATGAAAGCGATCGTGGATCTGTTTAAGGGTCTGGAGGCAGAGCTGGACAATCCGACAAACAACGATGCTTTCTATGGAAAGCTTGACTGCCTGCTCACAGAGGTAGAACAGCTTGTTGACAATTTCAAGAGCACAAAATAAAAAGGGAGTAAAAACAGCCTCACGGTTTGCGCGTCTGAGAGGACGCGGCAGCGCGGGGCTGTTTTTGTAAGTTGCCATGCATACGGCAAAAACGTCCGGTGGACGTTTTTTAGTAAAAGGTTTGCCGGGGGATTTTATAAGTCCCTCTTTTTTTCCGTGCGCTCTTTATAGCGCGTGATAATTTCCTGAGCGCGCTCTTCGCTGATGAGCTTGAGTGTTTTTACACAGAAATAACTTTTGTCGTCCTCTGTTTTTTTTATGCGGATTTTTCCCTTTAACCAGCCGTGCTCCTCGCAGTAGGAGAGGCAGCGGTAGTTTTTGCTCCCGCCGGTAAACCAGGGGATTTTTTTCACCGCTTTTTTGCCGCAGACATAGCAGGTGGTGGAGCGGACGACGCGATCCTTCATGACGGCAGTCCGCGACGGAAATTTTTTAGAGACATACTTTGAATAATTTTCGAATGTCTCATAAATTTCTTCATTGCGCCGCTGGGGGATCCGGAAATAGTCGATCGAATAATAGGAGAGCAGCGTATCCTCCGGCAGAAAGCGCATTACGGCTGCGGTGTAGTAGGCGTCGGAGAGCGCTTCGTGGAAGGGAACGTTTTTCTTAATATGCAGCATATCCACGGCGTGCTCCAGCGTGCGGCGGCTTTTTCCGTCCTCAAAGGTGAGGCTGAAAATTTTCTGGATGTCATAAAATTTCAGCGGGAAGGGAAAAAAGCCTGGCAGCTTATGGTAGCGGATGTTTCTCTGAAGCTCCAGGAGATCCAGGAGCTGGCCAAGGATATTATCTTCGGACAGCTGCGTCTGGTCATCGCCACCATGGACATC
>CAJKKX010000182.1 GCA_905200565.1 uncultured Lachnospiraceae bacterium | reverse complement strand
CCTCTGAAATATCCGCCGCAAAAGCACTGATGCGGCATCGCTTTGCCAGACTGATAATAATACAGCCCGATCCGGTGCACATATCAAGCACCGCCGCACCCGGACGGATTTTTTTCTCCGCCTCCAGGACAAGCAGCTCCGTATCCTGCCGCGGGATCAGCACCTGCTCATTCACGCGGAAAGAATACCCCATAAATTCCTGCTCGCCGGTAAGATACTGCACCGGCATATGCCGCGCCCGCCGTCCGATCAGCTCCCGGTAGCTCTCCGCCGCTTCCTTCGGGCAGCTTTCTGTCATTTTCAGAAAATAATGCGTGCGGTCGATGCCCGTCACGTGCTCAAGCAGAATCCAGGCGTCAGATGCCGCCTCCGTGATTTCCTGTGCCTTCAGCGCACCGATCCCCCACTGCAGCAGCCCGCAGTAAGAACATTTTTCCGCCTTCTCCTGCTGCATGTCTTCCTCAGCGTCCCGGCATCCGGCTTTCGCAGCTTCCTCCGCAGCATTTCTCATCCTGCCGCGCCCTCCGCAGCGACGCCCTGCTTCTCTGTCGGCGCGCTATCCTTCTCCGTCCGCTCCGTGCCCGGAACGATCGTCTCTTTGCACACGTATTCTTTCTCTGTAATTTCGTAATTTGTTCCAAAATTTTCATTTAAAAATTTCTTCCAGTCGAACACTGCTTCCACGGAAGCGATCGCCACCTCCACCATATCCGGCGTCGGCTCGCGCGTCGTCTGGTGCTGCAGCATCATGCCCGGCCTGCTCAAAAGATTTACAAGCCTGTTCTCCGATTTCCCGGCAAGGCGGATAAACTCATAGGAAATACCTGCGATCACCGGCAGCAGCAGAATGCGGATCACAAAGCCGAGCACGCTCGACTCCACGCGGATAAACATATGCACGATCACGCTGACGACCATGACGATCAGCAAAAAGCTGGTTCCGCAGCGCTTATGCTCCCTGGAGCTTTTCATCACGTTTTCCACGTTCAGCTCCATCCCGTGTTCGATACAGTTGATGCATTTATGCTCCGCGCCGTGGTACATAAACACCCGCTGGATATCCTTCATATTTGAGATCAGCTTGATATAAAGCAGGAAGATCGCAATCTTCAGAATACCCTCGCAGGTAACAATAATGTTGGTATTGTCCGTCACCTTCTGAAGAAGCAGCGACAGAAAATACGGCAGGATCATAAATACCGCTACAGCAAAGACCATGGAAATAGCCACCGTAATGCCCATCAGGATGTCCATGCCCTTCTTTGTGTTTAAAAAGCTGTCGATTTTTTTATCAAGCTTTGACGGCTCCTTCTCCGGCTCTTCCTCCTCTTCATCCTCAAAAAAGCCGGCGGAGTATGTCAGTGTTTTCATGCCAAGCACCAGTGAATCCACAAAGCTGAACACACCGCGCACAAACGGAAGCTCCAGCACCTTTTTCCCTTTGATAAATGCCGGAGATTCTTCCGTTTTCACGATAATCTCTTTATCGGGCTTGCGTACTGCCACGGCATAACGGTCGCCGTTTTTCATCATGACGCCCTCCATGACCGCCTGTCCGCCAATTCCAGAACCTTTCATACTGTCCTCCTTAAAAACGAAAGTCCATTCGGGACCTTCTTTCCCCACAAATGAAAGCCCCGATTGCTGCGTGCTGACGCATGTCGACCGGGCTTTCATAGCAAAAAAGGTTGAGATTTGTCCAACCTCAACCTTACCGTTACCATTTCTATTATGCATTGATGCCGTATTTCTTGTTAAACTTATCAATACGTCCGCGGGCAGCCGCTGTCTTCTGCTGTCCTGTGTAGAACGAATGGCACTTTGAGCAGATTTCTACGTGGATGTCCTTCTTTGTAGAGCCTGTCGTAAATGTATTTCCACAGTTGCAGGTAACAGTTGCCTGATGGTATGCCGGATGGATTCCCTCTTTCATGATTTTCACCTCACAATTCAGTTAAGCAATGCTTGGATTATAGCACATTCCGACTTTATTTGCAAGTACTTATATAAATTTTTGCTTCTTTACTGTCTGCACAAATTCACGGTTATCCCGCGTACGCACAAACAAATTGAGAATATTCTCTACCGCCTCGTCAGATTTCATGCCATTTAACGCCCGGCGCATGATGTAAACCGCCTCCTGCTCCTCGTGGTCAAGCAGCAGATCCTCCCTGCGCGTGCTGGATTTCGGAATATCAATTGCCGGGAATACACGCTTTTCGGAGAGCTTGCGGTCCAGAACAAGCTCCATGTTGCCGGTGCCCTTAAATTCCTCATAGACCACATCGTCCATCTTGCTTCCGGTATCCACAAGGGCCGTTGCAAGCACGGTCAGGCTGCCGCCCTCGCGCATATTTCTCGCCGCGCCGAAGAAGCGCTTCGGCATATGCAGCGCCGCCGGGTCAAGACCGCCGGACAGAGTGCGTCCGCTTGGCGGCACGACCAGGTTGTACGCGCGTGCAAGGCGCGTGATGCTGTCCAAAAGGATCACCACGTCGCGTTTGTGCTCCACCAGACGCTTTGCGCGCTCAATAACCATCTCGGACACGCGCTTATGATGCTCCGGCAGTTCGTCAAAGGTCGAATAGACCACCTCCACGTTGTCGCCGACGATCGCCTCACGGATATCTGTAACCTCCTCCGGGCGCTCGTCGATCAGCAAGATGATCAGATGAACCTCCGGATTATTTTTCAGGATCGATTTTGCGACGTCCTTTAATAGCGTCGTTTTTCCCGCTTTTGGCTGGGACACGATCATCCCGCGCTGTCCTTTTCCGATCGGGGAAATGAGATCCACGATACGCATGGACACGTCCCTGCTTCCGCGCTCCAGGCGCAGCCGCTCGTTCGGGAAGATCGGCGTCATATCTTCAAAGTTGTAGCGCTTTGACGCCTCGCCCGGCGCCATGCCGTTGATCGACGTCAGATACAAAAGCGCGCTGAATTTCTCCTGCATCGTCTTAATGCGTGTGTTTCCGGTCAGGATATCTCCCGTTTTCAGCCCAAATCTGCGGATCTGTGACGGGGATACATAAACGTCGTTTTCCCCCGGAAGATAATGATTGCTGCGGATAAAACCGTAGCCGTCCGGCAGCACTTCCAGAATTCCCTGCACAACAATGCCGCTGTCAAGCTGCGCGATATCCACGGGCGGCCTGTCCGACCGTTCTCCGGCCTCGCCGGCCTCCGCCGCTGTATTTTCTGTTTTTTCCTCTGCCGGACGGCGTTCCGTTTTCATTTCCACCGCAGACGGTTCTGCCTTCCCCGCGGCAGCGATCGGCTCCTCCGCTTTTGCATCCGCCGCATTCTTCTGTCCGTCTTTCTCGTCCTCCGCAAGCATCAGTTCCACTACCTCTGACTTGCGCATACCGCCAGTTACCTTTAGTCCTCTTGCCCTGGCAATCTCCTTTAGCTGAACTGCCGGGAGCGATTCATACTGTTCTCTCGTCATAAAATTTCCTTTCTATTCTCACTCTGCGTATCTAACAAAAATACGAATATCCATCATCTGCACTTTAACATTTATAAAATGGGTATCTGTCGGAATTGACACGATATTATGTAGATAGCGGTATTATAGCACGTTGTTTTTCAAAATGCAACATTTTTCTATGCCAGCATTCCGCCAAGCATGCCTCCTCCAAGGCAAAGCAGCATCGTTGTGATAATTTCCGCCGCCTTCGCATCAATGCCGCCTGATATCCAGGAAGCCGCAAGCAGCATTATAAAATAAAGCGTGCCCGTCACCAGTCCCCACAAAAATTTCTGGCTCCTTATCCCTTTTCCCGCCAGCAGCCCGCCTAAAAAACTGCTGAGTACATAAATCACGAGGATTCCCACCGAAACCATACTCTGCTGCGGTTCCAGCCTGTAAAGCAGCAGCGCCGTAAGCAGCAGCAGAATCCCCGTAATAATATAGGAAATAATCAATGACTTCACCACGACCCGGATATTTGATCCTGCAAGCATAAATTCTCCTCCCTCCTGTCTGTTGTTAATATATGCGGCAGGCCCGGAAAGTATTCCTGACAGATGCGCAGCTGCAAACAGATACTAAAATTTATATAAAGTGTGCTTGTTTCCTTGATTTTTTTTTAGAAATACGCTATCATTATCAAACAAGTGCAGTATTTGATCTCTGCACCGAAAGGAGATGACATTTTGGACTCAGGCGAGGCCATACAGCTAGGCGTAATAGTGCTGCTGATTGCCCTTTCCGCATTTTTTTCCTCAGCGGAAACGGCTTTGACCACGGTAAACAAAATCAAAATCAAGACTCTGGCGGATGAAGGAAACAAACGCGCCGCCACCCTCTTAAAGGTGACGGAAAATCCGGGAAAGATGCTCAGCGCCATATTGATCGGCAACAATATCGTAAATATCGGTGCAGCTTCTATGGTTACCACCCTTGTCACCAGTCTGTTCGGAAGCTGGGCGGTCAGTATCGGAAGCGGCGTACTGACGCTGCTGATTCTTATTTTCGGTGAGATTTCCCCGAAAACATACGCTTCCCACAATGCAGAAAAGCTTGCATTGTCGGATGCCGGAATCATTTACATACTGACAAAGGTACTTACACCGGTTATTTTCATTACGAACCAGCTTTCTAATCTGCTTATCAGGCTTCTTGGGGTCGACCCCAATGCCAAAGGCGACGTCATGACGGAAAATGAGCTGCGCACCTACGTGGATGTCAGCCACGAGGACGGCGTCATTGAGCAGGAAGAAAAGCAGATGATCTACAATGTGTTCGATTTCGGCGACACGCAGGCGAAGGATATTATGATCCCGCGGGTGGAGATGGTTTCCGTTGATGTCAACGCCTCCTATCATGAGGTGCTGAATATTTTCCGCGAAGAAAAGTTTACCCGACTGCCGGTTTATGAGGAAAGTACCGATAATGTCGTTGGTGTGCTCAATATCAAGGATCTGATCTTCTGTGACGAGAACAGCTTTGATCTGCGCGGCATGATGCGTGAACCATATTTCACGTATGAATATAAGAATACTTCGGAATTAATGGATGAGATGCGCCAGGCTTCCATCAACTTCACCATCGTGCTGGATGAATATGGCGCAACGGCAGGTCTTATTACACTGGAGGATCTGCTGGAGGAGATCGTCGGCGAGATCCGCGACGAATACGACAAGGATGAGGAAGATCTCATCAAAAAGATTTCCGAAAACGAATATGTGATCGCCGGTTTTATGAAGCTCGACGACGTCAACGATGCGCTGCATCTGTCGCTTCACTCGGAGGACTACGATTCCCTCGGCGGTCTGATCATCGGCGGACTTGACCATCTGCCTGCGGTTGGCGAATCCGTCACCACAGCGGACGGCATCCGTCTCGTGGTGGATGCGGTCGACAAAAACCGGATCGACCAGGTACATCTGTATCTTCCCAAAAAGGAAGAAGAAATAAGCGTTTAAAGTCAAAAAAGGCTGCGTCCCGCTGATATTTAAGCAGGCGCAGCCTTTTCTTTTTTAAATACCGGACAAGATATCTGATTACTGTTCACGCCAGCCTCAAACACTTGCTGTTTGTATTCTTTCTATTTTACAACCAGATTGACA
>CAJKKX010000181.1 GCA_905200565.1 uncultured Lachnospiraceae bacterium | reverse complement strand
GTGAAAGTACCCGAAGCGCAAAGGCTGCCATCTCAAACTTCATAAATTTTGTAATCACACCGCTAAGCGCAAAGGTCAGCAGGGACATAATCCCCCCGGCCAGAAGTCCGAATTTCAAAGCACAGATAAAAACCTTATGCGCATTTTTCTTTTGTCCCTTGTGTAATCGTTCAGAAACAAGCTTCGATACTGCAAGAGGCAGGCTGAAAGAGGAAATCATCAAAATGATGGCATAAATTTCATTTGCCGTTGAATAATAGGCGTTTCCCTGCGCTCCCAGGATTCTTGTCAGCGGAATCCTGTAGATCATACCGATTGCCCTTGCTACAAAGGAAGCAATCACCAGTATCGTACCCTGTATCAGATAATTGTTATTTTTCTTCCCGTTTCCCAAAATATACCCCATCCATTCCGGGCAATCCCCGATCATTATTCAATGACGATGTCGTCAACATAGGAATCCTGAATGATACATATCCAGGTTTTCCCCTGATTTAACACGATCTCATTGCCATCTTTGTCATAATATTTTGCCGGAGCGTCCTCGCTCTCCCTTTTCCATGTACATTTTTCGTAAGTGCCGTTTGTAAAATAGTATGCGTCGCCGCCGGACAGAGTATTGATGTTCAGATATCCGTGGTCATCGTAATTTTCCCACTCGGAAATCTGAAAAATAATGTTTGTGTAAGTAAGCTGGTCTCCTGTAAGCTCGTCGATCTGGGCGTCTCCGTACTGATAGCGATAATACTTTCCGTCTTTAAACTCAAACCACGGATTATTTACCGGATATCCGGGCTTGATCGTTGTGGCAGAGCCTTCCTCCAGACTCACGGTTTTCCCATCTTCTGCGAACTGGAATTTAGCCTGAAAATCATCTTCATGCAGTCTGCGGTAGCCAAGACGCGTACATGCCGTGTCAAGGGCTTCCCCGCTGGTATAGCAGTTATGCGGCGCCGGACGGTCGGAGGTACGATAGAAAACATCTTCTCCCGCATATCCGAAAATCTGTCCCGCACCCTCCTGGAACTCCAGGCCGCTGATATTATCTACCGCTTCAGAGTTCAGAAGATCCACCGCATAAACAGCCTGTCCATAATGCGTATAGATTGCGTCAAATTCCTTCGCATACATCGGATAATACGTACGGCAGCTTCTGACGGCTCCGATCTTTTCCATACCGCTTACATCGTCAAAAATGGACATCAGACGCGTGATGGAGCCCTCCACAGGAGCCTCGTATACCACGCCTGCTTTCTCGATGCCCGCCTGCGGACACGCATTGATGATATTATTCATCATGACTGCAAAGGGACGCCGGTTATGCTGCTCTTCCCCGATCACTTCCCCGGTAAGATAGCTTCGGTCGCCTGCAAGCTTTTCACTTTCCGTCTCCTCGACTACCGTCGGTTCCATCTGTGCGACAGTTTCGCTCTGCGTTTCCGTCTGTACTTCGGTTGCCTCTGTTTCCGCCTGTTTTTTGCATCCTCCTAATACGGTCACGGTGATTAAGAGCAATGCTGCTACTTTTAATTTCTTCATGTTCGTTCTCCCTTATCTTCGTATATTCATCTGAGCTAATATCTCAGACTGCTTTCTTTCCATCCTGGCCGCTTCCTCAGGCTCCATATGGTCATATCCCATCAGATGGAGCATACTGTGCGCGGTCAGAAAAGCAAACTCTCTCTTCGCCGAATGCCCATAGGCTTCTGCCTGTGCAAGAACTCTGTCTTTGGAGATGACGATGTCTCCAAGCATCAGTTCCCCGGAATCCGGATGGAAGCAGTCGTCCCCTGCTTCCTCAAAAGAACCAAAATCTGCCGGACTTTCATATTCCAGCATGGGAAAAGAAAGTACATCGGTCGCCCGGTCGATTCCCCGGAACTCCCGGTTCATCTTATGAATCTCTTCATCTGAGGTGAGCAGCAGGTTTACTTCCGCTTCATAAGGACAGTTTTCATACTCCAGGCTGTACCCGACGACCTGCGCCGCCAGTTCCTCCGCCGCAAAGGGAAGCGCCAGCTCTTCGTATTCGTCTTCAAAGTTCAGCGTCATTGCCTGTACCTCCTGTTTGGTTTCGCCGGCTTTTCCGTACGCTTTTCATATTCTTCGTACGCTTTTACGATCTTCTGTACCAGAGGATGACGCACCACATCCTTGCTGGTGAGATTGCAAAATGCAACCTCATCAATTTTTTTCAAAACACGGACGGCCACATCGAGACCGGACTTCTGCGAAAGCGGCAGATCCTTCTGCGTCAGATCTCCGGTGATAATTACTTTTGACCCAAAGCCGATTCGCGTCAGAAACATCTTCATCTGCGCCGGCGTAGTATTCTGCGCTTCATCCAGAATAATAAAAGCATTATCCAGCGTGCGCCCGCGCATATAGGCCAGCGGAGCCACTTCAATCAGCCCTTTTTCCATATTTTTCAAAAAACTTTCCGGCCCCATGATCTGATAAAGCGCATCGTAAAGCGGACGCAGATAGGGATCTACTTTACTTTGCAGATCGCCGGGAAGAAATCCCAGCTTTTCGCCAGCCTCAATCGCGGGCCTTGTAAGAATAATACGTCCCACCTCATCATTCTTAAACGCCTGAATGCCCATTGCCATCGCCAGATAGGTCTTTCCCGTTCCGGCAGGGCCGATACCGAAAACAATCATTTTTTCACGAATGGCATCCACGTACTGTTTCTGTCCCAGTGTCTTTGGCTTGATCGGCTTTCCGTTTATGGTATGGCAGATACAATCCCTGTCAATTTCCAAAATGGAGGATTCCTTATCCTCGAAGGAAAGTGCAAGTGCATAATCTACATTCTGCGCCTGAATGACGTTTCCGCGTCTGGATAATTCCACAAGCTGGATAAATACACTTCGCGCCTTATTGACTGACGCTTCGCTTCCGATAATCTTCAGTGCTCCGTCACGGGCGATCAACGTTACATTCAGCGTCTTTTCAATCTTTTTGATATGTTCATCAAACTGACCGAAAACATTCCGTTCATGCTCTGCCGGCACTTCTGCTATCGTTTCAATGATATTGCCCATTTGCCTGAATCCCTTCCTCTCCATGTATCCCGGTGAAGCGTTCTACAAAAACCACGATCTCCCGTCTGGTTTTCCGTCAGGCGCCCACGGTTCGTTTTACCCGCTGTCCTGCCCGTTCGACCAGCACGATCTCTCCTTTGGCGATACAGCTTTTGAAACCTGCTTCTATTTTAACATTATTTTGTATTATTTGAACCCCTTTTTCTTCCATTTCCGAAAGAAATTTTTCCAGATTTTTCCTCGCTTTACTGACAGCTTCCTCTTTTGTATATGTTTTGTTTGTTAATTTATATTCCCGATTCGAAATTGTGCCCCATGTCACTGGTAAGTAGAAGTTTTCCATAAAATGAAGCTGATGACCTTCTTTTACCACATCGGAATTTTCATAAGAACTATTTTTCCCGCCCAGTGAAAAATTCCCGCCGAAAATTTCAAAAAATACTCCTTTTTTCATCCTTCCCGTATACTCTTTTTTTATGTATTTCATAGAGAAGGTCTGACGATACTGGTATCTCGTTTCGATAAAAATATCGGCATCCGCCGCACAATACTGATAGTCGGTAACTTCCCCCGCATCGTCCAGAATCGCTACCTGTCCCAGTACCAGAGGCTGTCCCTTTTTCACTACATCGCCCGCTTTTACCAGAGGCGTACCGGAACGTGTAATGATTTCACGGACAGTTCCGTTGACATTTGAAATCAAGTCGCTCGGCCCGTAATCCTCTTCCACATCCAAAGACAGGTCCGTATTCTCTTTTACATCAATCAACAGCCGGGTTCCCTGTATCTTCACCGATACCCAGATAAAATTATCGAACGCTTTTCGAATCTTTGCAGCCAGCTCCTTGCAGTCGATCTTTGATTTTCGCATACCGTGGGTAATCTCCTGTTCTGTCAGGAAATCAAAGATCACATCCTCCGTCTGAACCTGATTTCCTGAAATGTGAATATCCCAGATAAAACAGGATAAAAGCATCATCAGGAGAATACCAAAGAGAAGCCCTCCCAAAAGCATCTTTCGCTTCCGGTGTTCGTGTAAAAAAAACGGAAGTCCATATCGGCGTATGATACGGACTTTTGTGCCACTTTTCTTTACCAGTGGTTTCAGCGCTTTAAATCCCCGAATGGAGAGGTTCATCTCATAGGCGTTTCCGGATGCCACAAGATCCCACAGCACGATCTGATGCTTTGCGCACATATTCAGAAAGCGCTCATAAGAGCTGCCTGTCACCCGTATGCGCACATACCCCTTTGTGTACTGCATGATTTGTTTTACCAAACAGACACCTCCGTTTACAAATAGTTTATCTGTTCGATATGCCCCGTCACCTTCATCTCCACTTCGGTATAATAAGAGATAAACAGATTCTTTCCCAGCACTTCCAATCTGCAATTTTTCGTTTGAAGCATCAATCGGGTATCTTCGTATTCTATGATACCCCGATAGTTTTCAATATACAGCTCCTCCTGGCCTGTTATGGTTACCAGCACTGCCCCGTCCGACAGATCGCGGGGTATCTGTGCAGCAGCAGAAATTTTATGGTAAAGGGATTTTGTTTTCGAACTCATATACTATCATCGCTTTTTATTCCCAATATATGAGTCGGCCGCCATGTGTATGCTTAGAGAAAAAGAATCCCGTACCACACGACCGTTCTGCTGTCGTAAAAGAAATCCATAGAGAGCTTTTCCGCCGCCTCGGTCACCAGTATCCCATAGCTTTCAATACATGGCGTCATCTGCTCCGGATGTCTGCATGGCTCTGGCCATGCGCAGTTCTCACAGATGGCACAGGAATCCGAGGACAAGGCCAGCGTTTTTATTCCGGCGTTCTTAAGCTCTCTGCGAATGGAATGCACGATTTTTTCATGTTCCCGCCGGGTAGCCAGGGTCTCCGCAAGATTTGAAACGTCGGATACTTCCGCCAATGTGGTAAATACCAGCGCCTGTTCATATTCTTCACACCTTTTTCGACACGCATCGACCGTCCCGACAGCCGGAGGACAGGACCAGGAAGTATCATATCTCTCGCATTCCTGGCGGCAGATATGGCGTACCTCCTGTTTGAATGTAAGCTCCTCCACTTTCAGAAAGCCATACTGGAAAACCGGGTAAGCGGCCAGAATTTCTTCTGCTTTTTTCCGTGTCTGTTCTGTCAGGTTTTTCATCCGCACCTCCATTCAGGACAACTGTTCCAGAAGGGTTTTTGCTTCCCGCATCCGCTCCTCAAACTGGGCATAAAAATCTGCCGCTGCATCGTATGGCTTCCGGTAAAAATTCTGTAAAATATACAGATTCAAATTCCTAAAGCTTTCCTCTCCCCGGCCCTCTGTCACCAGGTTTCCGGCGTCCTCCAGAAAATAATGCCAGTCCGTTATAAATTTCTCATACTGTTTCAGATTCGGCGTATCCAGCCACTTCTTAACCTTTATCTTGCTCCGGTTTGTTTTTCTGCATTCATGTACCTGCAAAAAATAACGGAAGCCATGCGCTTCATAATATCTTCCCAGAGGAAACAGCCTGCAGAAGCCTGG
>CAJKKX010000180.1 GCA_905200565.1 uncultured Lachnospiraceae bacterium | reverse complement strand
TGGCGATGGCGGTGTCGGTCAGGTCCTTGGCCCGGGCTACGCTGGTCTGAGCCAAGTCCTTGGCAGTTTCCTTGAGCTTGTCAAAGTCGATCTTCCCCTCCTCAAACACATCCGGGAAAATCTGCCGCAGCTGCTCTATATTCTTCGCTGCCAAATTTGGCGTTTTACCGTTAAGGGTTGTCATTGGTGGTGGCCTCCTTGCATCTTATATGTCACCGTTAATTTTCTTATAGTCATCAAACGCTTTCTTTATCTCATCGTAGCTATCATATATGCTCTTGTCGTTGATGTGTATTGACAAAAGATCCAACAGTTTCCTGATACTTTCTCCTAAATACGCAGGAATTGGAATAGAAAAATCACGGTCGATAGCTTTAGCCGCTAAATACTGTCCGTAAAATTGAGCTACAAAGTATAGATCCCACTGTTCTTTTAAAATACTTTCATATTGTTTCACCAATCCATAAAATTCGCCTTTATCAATTGATGTCACTTGCTGTAAAGACCAGCTTAGTAACATCCCTCTATAACGTGCTCGTACCTCACTATAGAAATGTATAAAATCATAGTTTGGATTGTTAATTGATCGAAGTTCAGCGATTTTTTCTACATCAAAATATTGGGAGAAATCCAAAATATGTGTAAACTCATGAGCTACTGTCCCAATATAGGAGATTTGATCCAAAAATCTTTTTTCAGCAACTAACAAGTAAAACATACCACCATTTTCTGTTGGTTCGACCATCAGTCCATTCAACTTCTCAATTTCTATCTTTTTATTTTGAATACTCTGTCTTTCCATCCAATTTGCACACAGTTTCAGTCTCTCCTCGAAAATCGAAGCAGAGACAACAATTTTATATGGTGGATAATTGGTAGTGCCAAAAAAAGCCTCATATACGGAAAGAACCTGTTTTGCAAGATACTCCTTTCCTTTGGTATCCATAATATCCATTTTACTCTACTCCCACATTTGTCAATTTCTTAATTCTCATATTCAGTTCCACCTTCCGGCTGAACTGGGTCTCCTTTTTCAACTCCGCTCGGAGGGTAGCAATCTCCTTTTCTACCTGCTCCTGCCGGGCCAGAAGCTGTCTGGCTTCCTCGCCGGTCAGTTCATCGGTGGTCTGAACCTTTTCCTGTACCTTTCGGACGGAGAGCCTGTCCACCCAGTCGGTATAAAAATCAAAGAAGTTGGTAAAACGCAGTTCCCGGATGTCCAGAGCCGTCCAGTAAGAGGCATCCTCCGGCTGCCATGGAGTGGAGAGGAAGTCCTCCAGTGTGACCTTGTCCCTGTCTGCCAGACTGAGCCGCTGGTGGGCCATCCAGACCTGGACCCGTCCCTCCAGACGGAACACCAGCAGCATGGGATAGGGAATAGCCCGCATGACGATCTCCGCCATCCGGTGCAGCCCCTTTTCTGCGGAGAGGGAGACCTCCAGGACCTCCACCTCCGGGTAGTCCCGCATCTCGTCCGCATAGGGCTGAATGGGGATGGTCTCGGGTTTCAGACAGTACTTCCATGTGATCTTCTCCACTGCTTCGGAGAGCAGGGCCCGATCTGCCTTGGAGAGGTCTCCGGCTTCAGAAAACATCTTTTTTGCGATGGTCTTGTCCACCAGACAGGGTGCGGGAATATGAAGCGCATCGTAGAAACCCATGGTTCCACCTCCGTTATTTCAGGACCAGGAAGGTAACCAGTTCAAAGTCCTCCAGTCCATCGTAGAATTCTTTTTGCAAGGTCGTTCCGCCCCGGCTGAACAGGCTGGCTACACCGATCTCCTGCTTCTTGCCGATCAGGTTTTCCACCGCTATATTCAGCAGCTTGGAATAAGCAGTCATGCGGCTGCCCTCGTGAGTCTCCTCATTGAAGGCCTGTACCAGATCCGCCAGCACCTGGTTCTGACCATTGCACAGCTTTTTGTAGTAGTCCAAAATCTGCTTGGCATGGATGAACGACAGCTTTACCTGCCCATCCTGAGTGACATAGAGCAGATAGAAGGGGAACAGGCCGTTCTGCTCCCGGGTCTGTGCCCGCCCCTTGATCTGCCGCAAGGTGAAGATCACGCCGGGAGCCAGTTGGTCCCGCATTTCCTCTGGAATCTGTGCCACAGCATACAGGCCAGTGGGGGCTTCCTCCAACTCCTTGCGGTGAGTCTTCATGTATTCCATCAGATCCGTTTTGAAGTCGTTGAAAGTCAGGTCTGTGATGGAAATACCGCCGGAGATCTCCTCCAGATCCACTACTTCATTTTGCAGCCGCTGGAGCTGCTTTTTTCGGTATTCCAGATCCTTCATCTCGGCTCCGGACTGGTCAATGACATTTTCTTCGCCGGTAGAGGAAACATCCAGCAGCACCATGCGGCCCCGCACACGTTGAGCCAGATTGATGTACTCATCCAGATCCTGCATGGGCCAGAAATTGACAAGCTGGATGCATTCGTTGTTCGAACCGATCCGGTCGATTCGGCCAAACCGCTGGATGATCCGCACCGGGTTCCAGTGGATGTCATAGTTGATGAGGTAATCGCAGTCCTGTAGGTTCTGACCTTCCGAGATACAATCTGTCGCAATGAGCACATCAATGTGGTCCTTCATCTCCGGGAAGATCTTGGCGCATTCCTTCGAGCGAGGAGAAAACAGCGTCAGCACCGTGTTCAAATCAGAAAGCTTGATTTTCTTTTTCAGTTCCTTTGGAATGGGCAGGGTAGACTGGTTATCACCGCTGCCGGTGACCAAGGCAGTATAGATTCCCTGATCTTGTAAATGGGGAGCCAAATTGTCGTATAGATAGTTTGCGGTATCGGCAAAAGCCGTAAAGATGATGATTTTCTTGTTGCCCGGATTGATGGGATGCTCGAATTTATCCTGGATCAGATTCCAGAGAGTCTGAAGTTTCATGTCGCGCTGAGAATCGACTACCTTGACCTCATTCAAAATTGCTTGAAGTTGATCGCGGTCATCCTCCAGATCCTGTTCCCACTTGATGAGATCCATATCCTGCAGGAGCACTTTTACATTTTTGCCGTACATCAAATCATCCAGAGCATTATCATCCAGATCAATGTCTCCGATATTCAAATCCGGATCATAGGTAAGCATATTCTTGCGGATCAGATCCAGCGTGGATTCGATGTTGCTAAGCAGTTTGGAAACCGTCAGTTCGAAGGAATTGACCGAGCTTTCCATTCGCTTCAGCAATCCCACCCGCATCAGATCGATGAGGTGCGTTTCGCGGTCCGCCTGTTTGAATACAGAGTTGCCATCGCCGACCGCCACATCGTACTTTGCTTCATAAGCTTCCCGCTTCTCTGGCAGAACATAGCGCAGGGGAGAATAGATGCCCAGCGTCAGTCTCTTGATCATGCGGTTTACTTCCCCGATGGGGCGGAACTCCTGCTGGCTGTCCAACGCTGCATAGATATTTTTAGGAGGAAGACGCTTGGGGAATTTCCCAATCTCAGCTATATTATAGTATTTTTCGATATGTTTCCGGGAACGGGCAATGGTAACAGTATCCAGTAGCTTAAAATAATCTACATTCATCATCTCGACAAAAGAATCCGTTGTCCGTTGGTCATCCGGCAGTTCGGACCATTTGTTGAAGATGCCTTGGGCCTTTTTCAACAGGATCTCCAGATTCGGAAGACCAAGGTCTGCAAACGCATCATTCCGCCCTTCAGTGATGAAATAGATTTGGTTTTTGATGTCATTCATCCTGTTGTTCACCGGGGTAGCGGACAGCAGCAGGATCTTGGTTTTTACGCCAGCCTTGATGACATCTTCCATCAACCGCTCGTACCGGGTCACCTTGTTCTTCGATGGGTTATTATTTCTGAAATTGTGGCTCTCATCGATAACGACCAAATCGTAATTGCCCCAATTTACCGTAGCCAGGTTGATATCACCCGTCTTTCCGGTATAGCGGCTGAGATCTGTATGGTTCAGAACATCATAATTGAATCGATCTGCCGCCAAAATGTTCCGGCTATCATTTTGTGTATAGATGCTCCAGTTCTCATGGAGCTTCTTGGGCGCCAGCACCAGCACCCGGGCCTTCCGAAGCTCGTAGTACTTGATAATAGCAAGTGCAGAGAATGTCTTGCCCAAGCCGACGCTGTCAGCGATAATGCAGCCATTGTACTTTTCAATTTTATCGATGGCACCCATGACGCCATCCTTCTGGAACTGATAAAGCTTGTTCCAGATGACGGTATCCTTGATCCCCGTGCGTGTTTTGAGAATCCGGTCCTCCGTCAGTTCCCCCAGATATTGATTGAACACATGATAGAGGGTGACAAAGTAAATGAATTCCGGTGTGTTCTCTTTGTAGAGGCGCTGGATCTGTTCCAAAACTCCCGCTTTGACATCTTCAACAGCAGTCTTATCGTTCCAAAGCTCATCAAACATTTTCAGAAAATGCTGCGTGAACTCTCGACCGTACATACACATATTGCTGTCAATACGGTCGGAGTGAGTCAGGCCCAGACCATCTGTGGTAAAGTCAACTGTGCCGTTGATGCAGACCGGATCTTCAGCTTTATCGACATAGATCATACGCGGCTGAGCAGAGTTCTTCGTTTTGAACATCTTGATATCAGCCTTGCTTTCAAGCCATTTCGCACACTCTTTTGCCACAGCAGCTTGACACATCTCATTTCTGAGCTTCATCTCATATACATTTCCAGAAAAAGACTGTCCCTGATCTTCTTCACGGTTTAAATAATACTCCCGTTTTTCTTCCTGCTTACCTTTGATAAAGACCGGATCTGTAAAAAGAAGGCGAATGCGATCCACTTTCATCAATTCTTTTTTCAATTCCGCAAATGCAAAGATTGTAAAATAAGCGGTCATCACGGACAGTTTGGAATCCTTGGTAAGTTCCAGACGCAGTTCTTCCGCCACTGTTCCGTTTTTCTTATTGTCTATCATTTTAGGCGGCTTCATTTCTCCACCTCATCTTTATAAAATCTCGGATCAAGGGGTTTCTTCGCATCCGGCGGCAGTGGCCAGGTCTTTCCTGCCTTGACCGTCCCAGGGATTCGGCCCTGTGCGCAGAGAAGTGCTACCCGGCGGGGCGAGATTCCCCACAATTCCGCCGCCTGCTTCGTCGTTAAAAATTCCATAGAGCATCCCTCTATATTCCAAATTTCTACCAAATATTATATTCTGTTATCTGAATATAGACAAGATGATTTTTCATATACCAGTGTAAAAAAATACCCATCCAATAAACAGGACAGATATTTTCAAGCGGCAAGGCAGCAAGAGAAATTTCAAATAGACTCATTTAGCACAGAAAGCGGAATGCCAATAAGCACTCCGCTTTCTACAGTTCTCTTTGCAGATACACCATGTTCCTTGTTGCGCCTCATTATCATCAACCAAAAGATTGAAACCGGCGCAAATCTTATGCGGTATAAGCGGCTCGCTCCTCTAAAACGATAGCACCGGTTTCCGGCTTGTTTCGAATATACCAAATAAGGTGGACCAGGGACACGGCATATTCTGCGGAATGGCTCTCCGGAAACAGATAGCCGATATTTTGACAAACTTGGATGAACCACGTTTCGGCCTTGCACTT
>CAJKKX010000179.1 GCA_905200565.1 uncultured Lachnospiraceae bacterium | reverse complement strand
CGACCTTTTGGTCCGTAGCCAAACGCTCTATCCAGCTGAGCTAAACGCACATTCCTTAACAACAAAAAGAATTTTAGCATATCTTTAAGAATTTGTAAAGTCCTTTTTTTACTTTTTCATTTTCCAGTCCGCATCCATATTTTTTTCAAAAGTTATACATATTTTTTTCACATTTTCATGATAAAGTAATCATCGAAAAGGGCACACACCTTTTCAAAATCTTTTTCATAACCCGCCGGGCCTTAAACAAGGCCCGGCTCTCCCTTTTCCGGGGTTTTTCCCTTTTATTTCAGATTCAATTTCGCAAAGGCTTCTGCAAAAGCGTTGTTCATCGGTTCTTTCGCTTCTTTCTTCTGCTGGTTCAGATACCGCTGGACATCCTTTTTGTTTACACCCGCCCCTTCTTTTTCCCTGCGCGCCTTGAAAGCCGACAGCTTTTCCTTATATCCGCAGGCACAGATAAAAGTTTCCTCTTCTCCCTTTACATACATCTCCATCTTTTTATGGCACTTCGGACAGCGTGCATTTGTCACTCTGGCAATCGTCTCCCGGTACCCGCACGCCCTGTCCTGGCATACCAGCATTTTACTGTTCTTGCCATTGACCGCCAGCATCCGCTTTCCGCATTCCGGGCACTTCTTACTGGTCAGGTTCTCATGGCGAAACGTTCCGTCCCCCATCTTGATCTCATTTACAATCTCCTGCGTGTATTCTCTGATTTTCTTCAGAAAATCCTCTTTTTTTATGGAACCCTTTGCGATCCCTGAAAGCTTCATCTCCCAGGACGCCGTCAGCTCCGGTTTCTTCAGATCCTCCGGCACCAGCTCCAGAAGCTGTCTTGCTTTGGAAGTAATATAGATATCCTTTCCTCTCTTTTCCATCAGAAAAGTATTGAAAAGCTTATCAATAATATCCGCCCTGGTCGCCACCGTCCCCAGTCCTCCGGTCTCTCCCAGCGTCCTGGCTGCCGCCGCATCCCCCGATTCCATATATTTGACCGGGTTTTCCATTGCAGATAAAAGGGTCGCTTCATTAAACGGAGCAGGCGGCTTCGTTTTTCCAGCCGTAATCTGCACACGCTCCACCACCAGGCGTTCTCCTTTTCGCATGGCCGGAAGCGTCTGTTCCCCGATGCCGCTTTCCTCTTCCTCTTCTTCCAGATCCGAAAGATTTTCATACGCTGCTTTCCATCCCGGATCTTTCACGATCTTTCCTCTCGCTACAAAGGTTTCCCCCGCTGTCTCCCCGCGCATCGTCGTCTGCTCATACGCAAACGGCGGGCAAAGCACTGCCAGGAACCGGCGTACCACCAGATCATAAATTCTTCTCTCATCCACCGTCATATGATCGAGCTGGACGAATTGCTCTGTCGGAATAATGGCATGGTGATCGCTTACTTTTTTATTGTCTACAAAAGAGCTGTTCGTCTTAATCGGTTTCATCGCCAGGCTTCCCGCCATTTTCCGGTATGGCCCCACGGCGCACGCTCTCAACCGTTCCTTTAAGGTCTCCGCCACATCGCTGCCGATATAGCGGGAATCGGTTCTCGGATACGTCAGCACCTTATGGTTTTCATAGAGCCTCTGCATCATATTCAGCGTCTCCTTCGCCGAATAGCCAAACTTTTTGTTTGCGTCCCGCTGGAGTTCTGTCAGGTCGTAAAGCCCAGGCGCGCAGGACTTTTTTGAAGTTTTTTCGATATCCGTGACCGTAAGCTTCTGCCCTTCTGTCCGCTTCTGCAATTCACTCATGCGCTCCTTTTGAAACGTGCGCATTCCTTTGCTTTTCTTATCCTGCCATGTCCAGCGTATCCCGCCTGCCTGAAGCTGCATTCCAAAATATTCTTCCGGTTTAAATTTCCTGATCTCCTCTTCCCTCCTGGCAATCATAGCCAGCGTTGGCGTCTGCACACGTCCGCAGGAAAGCTGGGCGTTGTATTTGCAGGTGAGCGCGCGGGTCGCATTGATTCCCACCAGCCAGTCCGCCTCCGCGCGGGCCTCGGCAGCGGCATAAAGATTGTTATATTCCCTGCCGTCTTTCAGATGAGAAAACCCCTCACGGATTGCCTTATCTGTTACTGAAGAAATCCACAGCCGTTTCAAAGGCTTATGGCAGTCTGCCTTTTCCAGAATCCACCGGGCCACCAGTTCTCCTTCCCGCCCGGCGTCTGTCGCAATAATGATTTCCGCGACATCCTTGCGGTAAATCTGTATTTTTACATCCTTAAACTGCTTTGCCGTCTGCTTAATGACCTCAAGCTGCATCTTTTTTGGCAGCATGGGCAGCGTTTCCAGGTTCCACTGGGCATATTTCTTATCATATTCCTCCGGGTCCGCCAGTGTAACCAGATGCCCCAACGCCCAGGTAACGATATATTTGTCCCCCTCCAGCGCACCGGGCAGCTTTTTCTGGCAATGCAGCACGCGGGCGATGTCACGGGCTACGGAAGGTTTTTCCGCGATTACTAATGATTTCATAATGATTCTCCTGTTATGCTCCTTCGTGTATTAAATATGATGTTCAGGTCAAAAAGACAGCCGCAAAACCATAAATTTCACGGCTGTCTCATTCTTCTGTTTTCTGTATGGAATCTCACAGATCACTGCGGCAAATCACTAGATCAATGGATACTTATCCGTTAATCCCTGCACCAGCGCTCTCGCCTTCTGCTGATTTGCTTCCGGATCTTTAATCATGATAGCGATCGCCTCCGCAATCACATCCATGTCCTCTTCCTTCATTCCCCTTGCAGTTACTGCCGGAGTTCCCAGACGGACGCCGCTGGTTACAAAAGCAGATTTCGGATCATTCGGGATCGTGTTCTTATTGCAGGTAATGTGTACGCTGTCCAGAAGATTTTCTACTTCTTTTCCTGTCCTTCCGGTATCTACCAGGTCAACCAGCATCAGGTGGTTGTCCGTGCCGCCGGAAACGATCTTGATTCCCCTGCTCATCAGCCCTTTGCAAAGCGCCTGTGCATTCTTCACGATATTCTGCTGATAAACCTTATATTCATCGGAAAGTACTTCCTTGAAGCACACTGCCTTCGCTGCGATCACATGCATCAGCGGACCGCCCTGTACGCCCGGGAAAATTGCTTTATTAAAATTAAACTTCTTTGCTGTCTCTTCACTGGAGAGAATCATTCCGCCTCTCGGCCCACGCAGCGTCTTATGTGTCGTCGTCGTCGTTACATCTGCATATGGAATCGGGCTCGGATGGAGCCCTGCCGCCACCAGTCCTGCGATATGCGCCATATCTACCATCAAATAAGCGCCTGCCTCATCTGCAATTTCCCTGAATTTCTTAAAATCAATCGTACGCGCATAAGCACTCGCCCCCGCCACGATCAGTTTTGGTTTGCATTCAAGGGCAATTTCCCTTACTTTTTCATAATCAATCACGCCATCATCGTTTACTCCGTAAGGTACAACATGAAAATACATACCTGAGAAGTTTGCAGGGCTTCCGTGTGTCAGATGCCCGCCGTGCGCAAGATTCATACCCATCACGGTATCTCCGGCATTCAGCATCGCCAGAAACACTGCCATGTTTGCCTGTGCTCCGGAATGAGGCTGAACATTTGCATAAGTGCATCCAAAGATTTCTTTTGCACGCGCAATCGCCAGATTCTCTACTTCATCCACGCACTGGCACCCACCGTAATAACGTTTTCCCGGATAGCCTTCCGCATATTTATTTGTTAATGGACTTCCCATAGCTGCCATAACCGCTTTCGTCACCCAGTTCTCTGAAGCAATCAGCTCAATATGACTGTCCTGACGTTTTTCTTCCCGGACAATTGCCTCAGCGATTTCCGGATCTACTGCCCTCACCTCATCCAGTGAATACATAGAACTTTCCTCCTTAACATCCTCATACGTACAATGCTTTTTGTGCATAATAGTGGCATACCCTACCATATTATCTGTTTTATCCGATATTGTCAAGCATTCGCCTGCCACTTATTTCGTATTTTGTAACCGTTCAGCCATGTAAGCTTCCTGGCGGCTAAAAGCCGGCTTATTTTACCTTCGCCTTTTTCCCTGCGCCGGCTTTTTTCAGTTTTCCAAGAAGCGCGGCTTTCTGTTTTTTCGTCATCCTCTTCGCGCTGACGGTCAGCTTTGCGGAGGTTTTCTGAAACGCGCCTGTGCGGATTGTTTTCAGGGCTTTTCCTTTTAACTGAACATTTTTCAGGTTCTTACAGCCTGTAAATGCCTGTTTCCCGATCATGGTGACGTTCGTTCCAAGAATCACTTTTTTCAGCTTCGTATTTCCCATCATGACACGGCTGCCGACCTCTGTAACCTTGCAGGTCACGCCGCCGATTCTCACAGTTGCCGGAACGTTCAGCTTTGACGCCTTCTTATTTAAGACGCTTACCAGCTTTGCCGTTTTCTTTTTCTCGTTCGTTACCCGGTAACGTCCGGCTCCCACTGTTTTTTCCACGCCTTTTCCAAACTCTTCCCTGGGGACGGGCTTTTCTGTTTCCGCAGGCGGCGCTTCCGTAGACGGCGTCTCCGTTTCCTGTTTCTTCGTAAACTTCGCAGTCAGCTCCACCGAAACGGTAACGGTAAAGGTATAAACTGCCTGATCGGACACCTTTTCTCCTTCCAGATACCATCCGGTGAACTCATAGTTTTCATCCGGCGTCGCCGTAACCGTCACTTGACTGCCCGGAACAGCCTGTGTGCTTCCGGCAGCGCTTCCTCCTGCTTCTGCCGTAACGCTGACATTTGCTTTCTCTGCCGGAATTTTAAAGCTGGTAACCGAATGTGCGGGAAGCGTATACTCCAGTTCTGTCCCCTCTCCGGATATGCTTGTTTTTCCGATCGTTACCTTGTCCGGTTCTGCCAGTGTATTCATATCATCCACATTCTCAGAACTTAAATCCCATACCTCTACCTCTTCCCCCGTCAGATCACGGCCATCTACAGAAATCTGTATGGACGAAGTATCGGATTTCTTATTATTGATGACCAGTACATAGGTATTTCCCTGGTCATCTTTCGTGGAATATACGTTGATATTCTGTACCGTATTATTTCCGTTCGTATAATAATCCCCGTTTCCGGTAATGGTCTGGTTCACCTGCACATTTCCCGTCATATGGTTAAAAATGGAAAACAGATACAGGGTAGGCGTCGCCACATACTGATACCCATTATCGGAGTTATGGCACTGAATCACGCACTGCTGCCATGCGCCCAGATTATCTCCTACCGTAAAGTCTACCAGACAGTGCTTGTTCTGATATGCCGCCCCGGCATTTACCCCGTCGACCATATGGTTTGCGACATAGATCGCCGTTCCCAGAGACGTGACGTAATTGCTCTGAGTATTGATGCCAAATTCCGAAATTGCCACCTTTTTCCTGTCATCGCCCGTAGCTGCCATCATCGCGTCCTTATGGGACGCCACATAGTTTGTCTTTGCCTTCGCTGTCGCCAGAGATTCCTCATACTGTCCTGCATTAGAAAAGCTGGTATATGGATGGATAATCACCCCGTCATATTTATCATTATAGCCCTGGCTGTTCATCTGAGAAATAAAATCCTTCTGAAGCCTGTCCACGATTCCAGAATAGATC
>CAJKKX010000178.1 GCA_905200565.1 uncultured Lachnospiraceae bacterium | reverse complement strand
GCACATCATGTGCTCTGCAAGCAAGCTTGCGCCGCTCATATGCCGCATCTGGCTGCATGGCTGAATAGTTACCTGAAATAGACAAAAGATGATAGCAGTGAGTTGACAAAAAGCCGACGCGCTGTTATTATCTTTTTAGAGCAAAGGCGTTCTCCGTGTATGAAGAGCGCCCTTTTTTACGTAAGCGATGCGTAAACCAAACATGCTTTAAAAGGAGAATTGATATGAAGTATACAAAACAGGATGTTTTGCGGCTGGTACAGGAAGAGGATGTAGAGTTTATCCGCCTTCAGTTTACTGATATGTTCGGTACATTGAAAAATGTGGCGATTACTTCCAGCCAGCTTGAGAAGGCGCTGGATAATCAGTGTATGTTTGACGGCTCTTCAATCAAGGGCTTTGTGCGGATCGAAGAGTCGGATCTGTGCCTGTATCCGGATCTTGATACACTGGCAATCTTTCCGTGGAGGCCTCAGCAGGGAAAAGTGGCGCGCCTGATCTGCGACGTCTATCGTCCGAACGGGGAGCCTTTTGAGGGTGATCCCAGAGGTATCTTGAAAAGGGCAGTAAAAGAAGCGGAAGAGATGGGGTATACGTTCGAGGTGGGGCCTGAATGTGAATTTTTCCTTTATCATACGGATGATTATGGACAGCCGACGACGATTACGCATGAGAAAGCGGGGTATTTTGATCTGGGCCCGATGGACCTGGGGGAGAATGCCCGCAGGGACATGGTGCTGACGCTGGAGGATATGGGGTTTGAGGTCGAGGCGTCTCATCATGAAGTGGCCCCGGCGCAGCATGAAATCGTTCTTCATTATGAGGAAGCGCTGACGATGGCAGATCATTTTATGACTTTTAAGCTGGCTGTAAAAACAATTGCCAAGCGTCATGGCCTTCACGCCAGCTTTATGCCAAAGCCCCAGGAAGGAGTCAACGGTTCCGGCCTGCATCTTAATATGTCCCTGAAAAAGAACGGAAAAAATATCTTTTTCGATGCGTCTGAGTCATTCGGACTAAGTAAAGAGGCATATTATTTTATTGGAGGGCTGATGAAGCATATCCGGGGAATGGCGGCCATCACAAATCCGCTGGTAAATTCTTATAAGCGTCTGGTTCCGGGATTTGAAGCGCCTGCTTATATTGCGTGGTCAGCGACGAACCGAAGTCCTTTGATTCGCATTCCGGCGGGGCAGAGAGAGGCTGCCAGGGTAGAACTTCGCTGTCCGGACCCGTCTGCCAACCCCTATCTGTTGCTGGCTGTGTGCCTGGCGGCAGGACTTGACGGAATCCGAAATGAAATTTTGCCTCCGGACAGCATAGATAAAAATATTTTTGAAATGACTGCAAAAGAAAGAAAAGAGAATGGGATAGAATCTCTGCCAAACAATCTTCTGGAAGCGGTTTGTGAAATGGAGAAGGATGAATTTGTCAGAGGCGTACTGGGAGAACATTTCAGCGAGCGTTATATTCATGCCAAAAAAGAGGAGTGGGCGCAGTACAGCAGACATGTGTCGTCATGGGAGGTTGAGCAGTACTTATACAGGATTTAGCTGCTGTTTTCTGGTTATTTTACAGAGGAAAGCAGTGTCTTTGGCGCTGTAAAAAACAGGAGGTGATTCATTGGTAAGTGTTGTTGTGGTATTTCCTAAATTGGAGGATGCGAAGAATATCAGAAATTTGCTGGTACGGAACGGTTATGAGGTAACTGGCGTCTGCACCAGCGGCGCGCAGGCACTCCAGATGGTAGAACGCTTGTCGGACGGAATCATTCTCTGCGGTTATCGGTTCCATGATATGCTGTATTCTCAGCTCCATGCTTATCTGCCCCCTAATGTGCAGATGCTTCTGGCAGCATCGCCCCACATTCTGAGTGATTGCAGGAATAACGATATTGTCTGTCTGGAGCTTCCGCTTAAGGTACACGATCTGGTCAATACGCTGGAAATGATGGCGGGAACGATCCTGCGGCAGAGAAAGAAGCGGAAAGCAAAGCCAAGACAAAGAAGTGAGGAAGAGAAAAAGATCATCGAGGAAGCAAAACGGCTGTTGATGGAGCGAAACAATATGACAGAAGAAGAAGCACACCGTTATATCCAGAAATGCAGCATGGACAGTGGAAACAGCCTGATCGAGACGGCACAGATGGTATTCAGTCTTATGAAGTTTTAATGTATAATTGCAGGCAAAGACCTTTTACCCTATGGCGTGTAAGGATGTTTTTGTAGTAGAGAGGAGAATGGGATGAAATTTACGAAGATGCAGGGAATTGGAAATGATTATGTATATGTGAATTGTTTTCAGGAAAAGGTGGAAAATCCGGGGGAATTGGCGGTTCGTGTCAGCGACCGGCATTTCGGAATCGGTTCAGACGGACTGATTTTAATCAAACCATCGGAGAAAGCTGATTTTCGTATGGAAATGTACAATGCGGACGGTTCGGAAGGGGCGATGTGCGGAAACGGAATCCGATGTGTGGCGAAGTATGTATACGATTATGGCCTGACAGACCAGACAAGTCTTTCGGTAGAAACAAAGAGCGGAATCAAATACCTGGATTTGACTATAGAGGATGGGAAGGTATGCCAGGTCAGAGTAAATATGGGGGCGCCGGAACTGGAACCACGGAAGATACCTCTTGTTTCAGATAAGGAGCGGGTGATTGACCAGCCGATTGAAGTACAGGGAAGGATTTATCACATGACCTGCGTATCTATGGGAAATCCTCATGCGGTCGTTTATCTGGATGATGTAAAGAATCTAAAGATTGAAGAGATTGGTCCGGAATTTGAAAGCCATTCCTGTTTCCCGGATCGGGTCAATACAGAATTTGTCCGTGTGGTCGATGAACATACTGTGGAAATGCGCGTCTGGGAACGAGGTTCCGGTGAAACGCTGGCATGTGGGACAGGCGCCTGCGCCGTGGCGGTAGCTTCCATTCTGAACGGGTATGTGAATGGGGAAGTGACCGTAAAACTTCTGGGCGGCGATTTGAAAATTTTCTGGGACGAAAAGGAAAACCTGGTCTATATGACAGGGCCGGCAACGGTAGTATTTGACGGTGAAATTCCGGAACGGTAAACATTTTTGTGTTTACGGTTCTGTGCAGATAGAATATATAAAAACGCAGGGAGGAAAGACATGTTTAAGATTAATGACAATTATTTGAAATTACCGGGAAGCTATTTGTTTTCCAACATCGCAAAGAAAGTAGCTGCTTTTTCAGAAGCGAATCCGGATAAAAAGATCATTCGTCTGGGAATCGGGGATGTGACGCAGCCGCTGGCTCCGGCTATCATCGATACGCTGCACAGCGCTGTGGATGAGATGGGAAAGGCGGAAACCTTTCGTGGATATGCGCCGGATCTGGGGTATGAATTTTTAAGGTCCGCCATTGCAAAGAATGACTATGCAGACCGGGGCTGCGACATTGCGGCGGATGAAATCTTTATTTCAGACGGAGCGAAATGTGATTCCGGAAATATTCAGGAAATATTCAGCGTGGACAATAAAATTGCCGTATGCGACCCGGTGTATCCGGTTTATGTGGACACGAATGTTATGGCGGGGCGTACTGGTACATACGATGCGAAAACAGAGACGTGGAGCGATGTGATCTATATGCCGTGTACGGCTAAAAATCATTTTGTGCCGGAACTGCCGAAAGAGACGCCGGACGTCATCTACCTCTGTTTCCCGAATAATCCTACCGGAACCACGATCACAAAGGAGCAGCTTCAGGTGTGGGTGGATTATGCGAACAGAGTAGGAGCCGTCATTATTTTTGACGCTGCTTATGAAGCGTATATTTCAGAAGAAGATGTGCCGCACTCGATTTATGAGTGTGAGGGAGCGAGAACCTGTGCCATCGAGTTGCGGAGCTTTTCGAAAAATGCAGGCTTTACCGGAACACGTCTGGGCTTTACCGTGATTCCGAAAGACCTGAAATGCGGGGATGTGGCGCTCCATTCTTTGTGGGCGAGACGTCATGGCACCAAATATAACGGCGCTCCGTACATTATTCAGAGGGCGGGCGAGGCAGTTTATTCGGAAGCAGGAAAAGCCCAGTTGAAAGAACAGGTGGCATATTATATGAAAAATGCCCGGACGATTTCTGAAGGATTGAAACATGCGGGGTATGAGGTCTATGGCGGTGTGAATGCACCCTATATCTGGCTGAAAGCGCCGGATGCGATGACGTCGTGGGAATTTTTTGATTATCTGCTGGAAAAAGCAAATGTTGTGGGAACACCTGGCTCCGGATTCGGGCCGAGCGGGGAAGGATACTTCCGTCTGACGGCATTTGGAAGCTATGAGAATACGCTGGCGGCGATTGAGAGAATTAAAAAGATTTAACAAGGAACAGGATATAGAAAAGAACCGGGGACGATCATGAAAATCGTTTCCGGTTCTTTTGCTGTTACAGTAATTGAATTCCGTGCGCAAGCGCTTCTTTCGTCACATCCTCTGGCCAAAGGGAAGCCTGCACTTCACCGATATGGGCTTTCCGGAGATAAAACATACAGATACGGGACTGTCCGATGCCGCCGCCGATGGTGTAGGGAACTTCCTGATTCAGAATGGCTTTCTGGAAAGGAAGTTCGGCACGTTCCGGGCAGCCTGCAATCTCAAGCTGGCGCAGCAGAGCTTCTTCATCCACACGGATTCCCATAGAAGAGAGCTCCAGAGCAATATCCAGTACCGGATAGTACACGATAATATCTCCGTTTAACGTCCAGTCATCATAGTCCGGGGCACGGCCGTCATGCTTCTCGCCGGAAGCGAGAGCGCCGCCGATCTGCATGATGAACACGGCTCCTTTTAATTTGGTGATTTTGTATTCTCTTTCTTTTGGCGTGCAGTCCGGGTACATATCCTCCAGCTCCTGCGTCGTGATAAAGAAAATATCTTTTGGAAGAATTTCCTCTATGTAATCATATTCGATCGCCATGTATTTTTCTGTTTTTTTCAGAGCCTTGTAGACTGTGCGAACCACATTTTTTAGTGTTTCTACCGTACGCTCTTCTTTTTTGATGATCTTTTCCCAGTCCCACTGGTCTACATAAATAGAATGAATATTGTCGGTGTCCTCATCTCTGCGGATAGCGCTCATGTCCGTATACAGTCCTTCTCCATGAGAAAAGCCGTATTTTTTCAGAGCGTAGCGTTTCCATTTTGCAAGCGAGTGGACGATTTCGGCAGTTGCTCCGTTCTGTTCCCGGATGTCGAAACTTACCGGACGTTCCACGCCATTTAAATTGTCATTGAGTCCGGATTCCGGCGTCACGAACAGGGGTGCGGACACACGCAGCAGGTTTAGGCGTTCAGAAAGAGTTTTCTGAAAGAAATCCTTAACCGTCTTGATGCCGACCTGCGTATCGTGCAGGTTTAATTCAGCTTTATAATCTTTTGGTATGATTAAATTTTTCATAAGATACTCCTTTATTTAAAATTCGTTCATCGTGGATAGTATATCATTTGAAGAAAAGGACTGCAAGCATTACTATTTCGCATATTTTTATCTTTTTATATCTTTTGTGCAGGTGGTTTTTCTGGAAAAAATTCTGGTTTGGCGGGGAGTTTGCGTTCCTTCCGTACGCAGGTCGGGTGGAAA
>CAJKKX010000177.1 GCA_905200565.1 uncultured Lachnospiraceae bacterium | reverse complement strand
CCCGGCGCTGCCGCTTTTACCACGCCGTCTGTCACTTCTGCTACAGATGTGTCATCCACGCTCCAGACTATGTCTGTGATGTCGCCGCCTGACACTTTCACATATTCCCTCAGGTTCGGGGCATATGCTTCACCTTCCGTCAGTTCCAGAATCCTTTCTGCATTGTCTGTATACCGGATCGTTACCGGATTCGGCTCTGTCGTGTCCGTCACGTAAAAAGTAAAGATGACATGCGCCCCGCCGTTTTCGGCGCGTACATATGTCACACCGGTATTCCCTGCAAACTCTACGACGCCGTTTCCATCTACGGTCAGAATTTCCCCGTTAAACCCTGTATAAACGGTTTCTTCTTTCTTTCCGTTTTTCACGGTCAGGAGTGTCGACAGGTCATACGTCCCATCTTTCACATCCTTTAGATCTACACGGAATTCTCTGACTTTCGCCGCCATGCTGACCGGCTCCACATAAACAGAGAAGTTTACGTATTGCCCATTCGGCAGTGTTGCGGAAATGACCGCGGTTCCTTCTGCCTTTGCAACAATTACCCCATTCGTAACGTCTGCTGCTTCCGGGTTGCTGCTGCTCCATGTAAGGTCGGAGAGCGCCCCGTTTGTAACGGTAACCTGGTCGTTGACGTCCATCGCCTGACCAGATACGGTAAAGTGCAGCTCTTGCCCGCCTTCTACTGTCATGTCATCCGCGCTTACGGTTTTCGCCACATGGAACACCAGATATACGGAGCTGCTGCCTTTTTCGTTCTGAGCCGTTACTTTCAGGCGGTAATATCCTGGTTCCGCAAAGGTCGCCACGCCAGCGTCGATCTCTACGCCTTCCCCGGAACAAACATAACTGATATCCCCCGGCTCTGCGTTTTTCACATCCAGCACGGAATCCAGCCGGAAGATTTTAGATTCTTCCGCACCCAGATCCAGATCAAACTCTGTCTGGGAAGCCGTAACTACCGGCCTTGCATCCCTGACCCGGACGACAAAATTTGCATAGCTCCCGCCTGCCACGGTTGCCGTGACCACTGCGGTTCCTTCTGCTTTTGCGATGATTACCCCATTCGCAACGTCTGCTGCTTCCTGGTTGCTGCTGCTCCAGACAACGTCTGCCAATGTGCCGTTTGTGACCGTAACCTTACCGGAAAGATCTTCCGCCGTCCCGATCTCCTCAAGAGTTACTTCCTCACCACCAGCGATGGTAATGTCCGAAGAGCCTACCGTTTTTGCCACATGGAACACCAGGCCGACAGAGTCGCTGCCCTGGCTGTTGCTGACTGTAGCTGTCACATAATAGTACCCTGCTTTTGTGAAGGTCACAGTACCATCCTCTACGGATGCCGCCGGACTGGAGGTCTGGTAAGTAACATCGTCAAAGCTGCCGTTTTCAACCTTCAGTACAGATTTCAGGTTAAACGCCACGGAAGTCTCTGCCCCCATGTCAAGGTCAAATTCCTCCTGTTTCGCCTGAATCTCCGGTTGCGAAACCGCCGGTTCCTCTGTGACTGTCAGGAGGATGGAATCGGAGTTCCCGTTCGGGAGGGACGCCGTGATCTCTGCAAAGCCCGCTTTGACCGCAAGCACTGCCCCTGATTGTGACACGAATGCCACCTCCGGATCACTGCTTTCCCAGGAAAGTGCATCGGTACCATACGTGCCCCCGGACACCCGCGCCACTATGCTCATGGTTTCTCCCACTTTCATCCCGGTTTGCGCTGCTCTCAGAATAACTTTGCTGGCATCGCTTCTTTCATCTTTTACACGGAATGTAACCCATGCTTCCGCCCCTGTTACCGTCACTTTCACACGGACAACGCCAGCCTGTGTAAATTTCATAATGCCGTCCGTCACGCTCGCATTCTGCCCGGCCGCCGTATTCTCATCCACCATATAGGCGGGGCGCTCCTCCGTGTTCACGGCAGTGACAATCGTATTCAGATTAAACGTCGGCTCTGCATCTGCATCCGTCAGCGCCAGCTCAAACTCTTCCCCGGCCAGGATGATCCCCGGCTGATCCACATCCGAAACAACAATCTCCACCTTCTTTTCTCTGTGGTACTCTATGCCGTTTGCAATCGTGTATTCTACAGACACCGTAACGACTGCCTTTCCGGCCTTCAGGCACTCATATTTACCGTCATCCGATACAGACACGATATCCTCAGCGGAGCTTACATAAGAAAACACCGCACCCTGCGCCTCTGACTGGTCGAGGAGCGCACGTGCGACGATCTCTCCGCTCTCCCCTGCCTTTGCCTGAATCGTCTTGTCATAGCCGTCCCCCAGCTCCAGTGAAAAATCATGTTCTTCGACTGTCACGGTGATTTTTTTATGTACGGTATAATCATAATACGTTGCCGTCATCGTAATATACGTTTCTCCCGCACTTTGAAAATGGTAATTTCCATCCCCGTCCACAACAACCACCTGCTCATTAGCGGATTCAAACCCGACACTGAGTCCCCCGTCATCCGTAACATCCACCCCGCTGTCCAGGCTTGCCCGATAATCAATCGTGCCTTCATCTCCTGGCTTCCCGGTGATGCTGCTGTCCGCGGCAATGTCCAGTTCCACGTCCAGTACCGGGGCTGCATAGGATGTAAGCGCTGTCGGCGGCAGTACCGTAAGCACCATTGACGCTGACAAAACGCACGCCAAAACCCTTGCCGGCATACCCTTTTTCTTACTTCGCATTTGTCTTCTCCTCTCCTTCGATTTCAATTTTGTACCATTACAACTCCGTACGATTCTAATTTAACATATCAAAAATTTTCTTCAATGCTCCGTGCTCTATCGGCGGGTTTTGCGTTAAAACGGTTTCCTGGGAATACAAAAACAGGATACCTGCTCTCAGATATCCTGTTTCCCCTCTATGCTTTCTATTGCATCTTAATATCTATCCTTTCTTTTTTACCGGAAAATAAACCTCTGTCTCCCAGTCCTCCATCGCCAGGCTGTCAAACCCGGTTTTGACATAAATATCATAGGGCGCGCCATTGCATTCATATCCGTTTTCCTGAATCCATTCGACCAGCGCCCCGTAGGCGTCCGCCAGCGAAGAATAGCCGCCTTTGTGCACAGTCATGGCGCACAGCATGCGTTCCATCACTCTGTCCGCTTTCTCTTTCTCCCGGATTTCCACGATCAGTTCAATATCGGAGCATTCCGAATGAAACTCTTCATCATAATATACGGCGCCTGTCACCCCGTTCGGCGTCACCTTCTCTTTTGGCACTCTCTCATACAGGGTACTGTAATACTTGCCGAATTCATCCACACCCATCTTCTGCCTGCACGCAAGCACCGCTCTCTCTGGCATTTCCTTTACCTGAATCTCATAATCTTTCTGATATCCCATAATATCACCAGTCCTTTCAAAATTTTGCAGATGGAAAGATATCTCCCGGATCATCTGTTCCGTTTCCTTTCTCTGCTCTTTCAATCGTTCTTTTTGCTTCCATAATCTTGAAAAAAGCGCGCATTCCTCCGTACAGGCAAGAAGATCCCGAATTTCTTCCAGTGAAAATCCATACCGTTTCAGTCTCTGAATTAGAAGCATCGTCTCCAACTGCTGCTGGCCATAATAACGATATCCGGTAAACGCATCCACTTTTTCCGGCTTCAGCAAAGCAATTCGGTCATAATGATGAAGGGTCTTTACACTCACCTGGCATATTTTTGAAAATTCTCCAATGGTAAACATTCGTCTCTCTCCTTTTTCTGTACTCTCTGATTCGAATCTGAGCACAGTATACCCCCTGCCCCAGGGGAAGAGTCAATACATTTTTGCACAGAAAAATCTCCCGCTTCATGCTTTACACATGAAAAGCGGGAGACCTTTTTTGTCCCAATCAATTCTTCTGTCCGTCACAGTAGATTCGAATCGCTTCCGCTGCAAAAAGCGCCGTTCCTACGCCTCCTGCCGCGTCAATATTCTCCGCAAAGCTGCCGTTTTCGGCATACATCTTTCCGAGAGAAGCAAGAATTTCAGGCGTACACGTGTAGAAGTGTTCCGTGATATACGTCTGCAATTTTCTGACCTGCCTCTGCACCTTATCCTCTGCGGGCGCCATTGTTTGAAGCCGTCCAAATTCAGCAAACAGTGCCATCATCTCTTTCCAGACATTCCGTTCCTCATCCTTCGTCCAGGACTGCTTCTTTTTTTCATACTCCTGAAACTCAGACGTCCTGCCCCATGCAGCTTTCGCCTGTTTCTCATATTCCTTTAATTTTTTTGTGTCAAATACCGACAAATCCATTGTCCTCACTCCTGTTTTTCGTATTTCACGGGCGAATGCGATCAGGTTTTCCAAATGCTCCTTTTTCAGCTCCAGCATTGTAATCTGCTGTTCCAGAGCCTTCTCCCGGTCAAAGTCCGGACGATTCAGGATTTCCCTGATCTCCTTCAGCGGAAACTCCAATTCCCGAAAGAGTAAAATCTGCTGTAACCTTTCCAGCGCCGTATCGTCATACAGCCGGTATCCGGACTCTGTGCGCCCCGTCGGATGCAGAAGCCCGATCTTGTCATAATATTGCAGGGTGCGTATACTCACGCCTGCCAGTTTACTCACTTCATTTACCGTTCTCATGGTCTTTCCTCCTCGTGTAAGGACATTCTAAACTATTACGCCGCGTTGGAGTCAATCCCTTTTTCAGCTTTTTATTTTTCTTCTCTTTCCAGCCCTTCGCCGTCAAACACCGGGATAAAGCTTTCCTGCGCCGTCTCCCCCTCCTGTATAAATCCACACTCTACGCCCAGCTCCATCGCATAATCGATAAGCTTCCGGTATTCCCGCCGGGTTACTTTGCGGTTCAGTTCCGGCAGGACTTCTATGTGCCGGATGGGCGTGTACTGATTCATCAGGCTGAGATATACGCAGTTTCCATAGGTTTCATACACATACCGAACTACTTTTTCTGCATTTTTTACATGACCGGGTAAAAGCAGATGCCGAACGATAACGCCCCGCTTCATCCGTCCCGCTCCGTCAAAAACAGGCTGTTTCTGCTGCCGCACCATTTCCGCCAATGCCGCCTGCGCCGTTTCCGGATAATCCGGCGCATGGGAACATGCCCTGGCCAGCTCCCGCTCCATATACTTAAAATCCGTAAGATAAATATCCACGATTCCCCCAAGCCTTTGCAGGGTTTCCACCTTTTCATAACCGCTGCAATTATAAACGACTGGTAAAACAAGTCCCTTCCTGCGCGCTTTTTCTACCGCCGAAATAATTTCTCCTGTATAATGCGTCGGTGTGACGAGATTAATATTTTCCGCTCCCCTATCCTGCAGCTCCAGAAAAATCTCCGCCAGACGCTCCACAGAAATCTCCGTCCCTGCCTGCGCGTCTGCGATCACCGCATTCTGACAGTAAACGCAGCGCAGCGGACACCCGGAAAAAAAGACCGTCCCAGACCCATGCTCCCCGGAAATACATGGTTCCTCCCAGGGATGCAGCGCGGCTCTCGCCACCAGAATCCCTCCTCCTGCTGCCCCGCATATCCCCCTTTGTCCAAGCTCCCGTCTTGCCCCACATTCCCGCGGGCACAGGCGGCACCCCTCATATCTTTCCTCTGTTCCACTCATATTTTCCACTCCCGTACTTCCATTTACCATGACA
>CAJKKX010000176.1 GCA_905200565.1 uncultured Lachnospiraceae bacterium | reverse complement strand
AAACTGGACTGGCCGGAAAAGGTTAAGAAGATGCAGTCCGACTGGATTGGAAAATCCTATGGGGCAGAGGTAGATTTCCCGGTGGAGGGAAGGGAAGAAAAGATTACGGTCTATACGACCAGGCCGGATACGCTTTACGGCGCAACCTTTATGGTTCTTGCGCCGGAACATGCACTGGCGGCAGGGCTTGCGACAGAGGAGACAAAGGAAGCGGTTGAGAAATATATTTACGATTCTTCTATGAAGTCGAATGTAGATCGTTTGCAGGATAAGGAAAAGACAGGCGTATTTACAGGAAGCTACGCCATCAATCCGTTAAACGGGGCGAAAGTACCGATCTGGCTTTCGGATTATGTGCTGGCGGATTATGGTACGGGCGCTATCATGTGCGTACCTGCCCATGATGACCGTGACTTTGAGTTTGCGACGAAATTTCATATTCCGATTATTCAGGTTATTGCAAAAGACGGGAAAGAAATTGAAAATATGACGGAAGCCTATACAGAGGCGTCGGGAACGATGATTAATTCCGGCGAGTGGAACGGTATGGAATCTTCCGTACTGAAAAAAGAAGCGCCGATGATGATTGAGGAGCGGGGCATCGGAAGAAAGACGGTGAACTACAAGCTCCGTGACTGGGTATTCTCACGTCAGCGTTACTGGGGAGAGCCGATTCCGATTGTACACTGCCCGAAGTGTGGCAATGTACCTGTTCCGGAGGAAGAGCTTCCTTTACGTCTGCCGGATGTGGAATCCTATGAGCCGACCGGAACCGGAGAATCACCGCTGGCTGCGATTGAGGACTGGGTAAACTGCAAGTGTCCTGTCTGCGGCGCAGATGCGAAGAGAGAGACGAACACGATGCCTCAGTGGGCAGGTTCTTCGTGGTATTTCCTGCGCTATGTGGACAGCCATAATGATAAGGAGCTGGTTTCTAAGGAAAAAGCAGACAAGTACCTTCCAGTAGATATGTACATCGGAGGGGTGGAACATGCCGTGCTTCATCTGCTGTATTCCAGATTTTATACAAAGTTCCTGTATGATATCGGGGCTGTTGATTTTGACGAGCCGTTCCAGAAGCTGTTCAATCAGGGAATGATTACCGGAAAGAACGGCATCAAGATGAGTAAGTCCAAAGGGAATGTAGTATCGCCGGATGATCTGGTAAGAGATTACGGCTGTGATTCCCTGAGAATGTATGAACTGTTCGTAGGACCGCCGGAGCTGGATGCTGAGTGGGATGACAGAGGAATCGACGGCGTGTATCGTTTCATTACCCGTTTCTGGAAACTGGTCATGGAGAATAAGGAAAAAGACGTAAAGGCAACGAAAGAGATGCTGAAATTGCGTCATACCATGATACACACCATTACACAGCGACTGGAGAGCTTCAGTCTGAATACCGTCATATCAGGATTTATGGAGTGCAATAATAAGATGATCGAGCTGGCAAAGCGCGAGGGCGGTATCGATAAGGAGACACTGGAGACGGCCGTAATTCTTTTGGCGCCGTTTACGCCGCATCTTTCCGAGGAATTGTGGGAGCAGCTTGGACATACGGACTCCGTATTTCAGAATGAATGGCCGAAGCATGATACAGAGGCGATGAGGGATGATGAAGTGCAGGTTCCGGTACAGCTCAATGGAAAGACGAAAGCAGTCATTCGCATCCCGGCGGAGTGTTCGAAAGAAGAGGCTCTTGCAGCGGGAAAAGCAGCAATTGCCGATAAGCTGACAGGGAATGTTGTAAAAGAGATTTATGTGCCAAAGAAAATTTTGAACTTTGTTATGAAATAATGATTGTCCTTTGCGGGAGATTGCGTTTACGCAGTCTCCCATTTTTAAATGAAAAGGGCAGCTTATCCAAAAAAGATTATTTTTTATCATCAGATTTGGAAAAATAGAACAAAATTTCTTGACGTTATGCTGCCAGATGGATTATTCTGTAATTATCGGTATGTACGGAAACTACATGTGAAGGGGGAAAGATATGAAAAGCAAATATTTGAAAAAACGTAGTATAAGTGCGCTGCTGGCGGTAGTGATGGCACTTTCGGCAATGCCGGCAATCGACGTTTCTGCGGCAGGGGAAGAGAAAGTTATCCAGGCAGAAAGCTGTGAACCGGAAGAGGCTCCGGAAACGGAAGCAGACCTGTCGGTACACAGACTGATAGAAAAAGGAGAACCTTCGGAATACGGCTACCAGGAAATGGTATGGGTAGACGAAAATGGAAATGAGATCGAAGGGGAATATACATACGAAACACCGGGGCAGAGACGGCGCAAATCCAGAATTTCATTTCCATCCAGTTATAGTATGAAAGATCAGGGCGAACTGCCGTCAGTGCGGAATCAGGGACAATGGGGCACCTGCTGGGCACATGCGGTTATCAGTTCAGTAGAGACGAATATGATAAAAAAAGGTCTGATCCGGGCGGAGGATGTGGATTATTCCGAACGCCATCTGGCTTATTTTGCACACAGAAGAAATGAGACAGATGGAGATGGAGAGGATGATTATACTGAAAAATATGGATGGTATGGAGGCGGCAATGCGTATCAGGCTAAGGGCATGCTGGCAAACTGGTATGGCGCAGCGTCTGAGCAGGATTATCCGTATGCTTCTTATAGTACGATGGAGGATTTGACGGAAAGTGACAGAAAAGTTTCTGTATGTCATTTGACAGATGCCAGCCGTTTGAGTACACCGGAGGATGTGAAGCTGGCTGTCATGAACACCGGGGCGGTTATGTGTTCCTTTTATACGGGTGATGGAACAATCAGCACGGCACAGGGGAAAGTGTATCACGCAGAGTATCACAAGACAGATCATGCGGTCAGTATTGTCGGATGGCAGGATGATTATGCAAGAACAAATTTCGATGACAATGGAAAAAAGCCGGAACATGACGGGGCATGGCTGTGCCGGAATAGTTGGGGAAGCACCTGGGCAGAAGAGGGATACTTCTGGATTTCCTATGAGGATGCGACGCTGACAGAGTTTTGGAGTTTTGAAGCGGAGAGGGCGGATGATTATGACAATATCTATAGCCATGACGGGGCGGCAGTTTCTCTGGCTACCAGCGTATCAAAGTCGGCCAATATTTTCTGTACACAGGGAGTGGAGGAGCTGAAGGCGGTTTCTTTTCAGACTTATAGCAATTACGATTATCAGATTGATATTTATGCAGCGGGAGAGAGCACAATGGAGACGCCGGCGGATGGGCTGCTGGTTTATTCACAGGAAGGATCTTTGAAATATCCTGGATACCATGTGATTCCGCTGGAAAAAGGTGTGACGCTGGATGACGGGATGAAATATGCAGTGTCTGTGAGCCTGACGTCAAAGGATGGAACAACAGTTTATACGTATGTGGAAAAAGGAAGTACTTACTCGGCGGAAGCCGGACAGTCCTTTTTTTACGGAACTTCCGGGTGGCAGGATACGACCGCAGATGATTATAAAAATGTAACGATCAAGGCATTTACAGATAATGTAGAGAGGGTGGATAAATCGGAGCTTCTCTCTGTGATAGAGGAGGCGGAGCAACTGACATCAGCCGAATATACGGCAGCATCCTGGGCACATTTGCAGGAAGAGCTTTCAAAGGCAAGAGCTGTGTATACATTGTCAGGAGCAACGGAACACGAGCTAATCCAGGCGGTGCTCTCCCTGAAAGAAGCCGTAAATACGCTCGTATCAGCTATGGTGTATGTTGCAGATGAAGAGGAATTCGAAGCTTTTTCGAAGTCTGTAAATTCTGGAAATACCTATGAGGGACAGACAGTTTGCCTTCTGAATGATTTGGATATGACGGGAGTTACCCACACGGCGATTGGAGATTCCGGAAATTCATTTCAGGGAACTTTTGACGGAGGAGGCCATGTGATAGCGAATCTCACTTACAGCTATCGGTACAGTTATGGCGGATTGTTTGGATACATCGGGGAAAAGGGCTGTGTGAAAAATGTTTCTCTTTTGAGTGCACAATTTCAACTGGACTCCAGCTATTCCGGATGTCTGGCAGGAACGAATCTGGGAACGATAAGCGGGTGTACGGTAGAAGGAAGGGCTTCTTTTGATTGTAACAGGGGAAACCTGGGCGGCATGGTAGGAAGTAATGAAGGGACTGTTGAAAACTGCCATTTTAAAGGGACCGTTTCTTTTACAAATCAGCAGAGCGTTAGTTGTTTTATAGGAGGACTGGTTGGAAATAACGCGGGGACAATTTCCAGATGCTTTATGGAGGGGGAGATTGTTTCAGACGGGGTAGGATCCACGGGCGGAATCGTAGGCTGGAGCGCTGAGAATTCAACGGTGAGCCAGTGCTATAATCTGGCTGCGATCAGCGGAAGCCCTGAGGGAGATACAAGGACAGCGGGAATCGGCGTGGTTCTGGCAGGAACGACGAGTGACTGCTATAATTACGGAAAGCTTGAGCGGACGACAGCCACCGAGTTTGGCGCAGTGTATGCTTATACGAACGGAACAGGCCAGGTTTCGAATTGCTATTATTTGAACACCAGCAGTTCGAAGGGGGGATACAGTCCGAGATTTACTTCCGGCTCTATGACAGAGGAGGATTTTTCATCCGGAAAAACAGCATATTATTTAAACAGTCATGGAGGAAAAGACAGCAATACGTATGAATGGTCTCAGAAAGACGGGGCGCCGATCCTGGCGGACAGTGAAAATAAGGCTGTCATAAAAGTGACCGTGCGTCAGGATGCAGAAAATGCTGAACAGCTATCATTAAATGGCGTCATCAACGGGGAATTTTATGCAAAGGGCGGTACGGAAGCAGAGCTTCAGGTTCCGGAAGAGGTGCCGGGGTATCTCTGGTCTGTCGAGGCCGGGGAAATGATACCTTCCGAGGGCGGCGGGAATCGGTATGTGCTGCCGGATACGGATGTGGAGATTCTTGTGAAGTGCCAAAAGACCGCCATAGATTATAGTATCATCTACCATCTGAACCGTGGGAACGGTGCAGAGGCGGGCAATTACAATATAGAGACGTCGGTGCTCCTGCCCACGCCAACAAGGGCAAAAGCAGAGTTCCTGGGCTGGTATGAGAATGAAGCGTGCGAGGGAGAACCCGTAAGGGAGATTCCGGAGGGAAGTACCGGAGATAGAGAATTCTGGGCAAAATGGAATCATTTGGGATATGAAGTTATATTTCCGGCGAAAAAGGGATATGAAATAGCATCGGTTGACGGCTATGAGAATGGAAAGATACCGGAGGACGGCTCTTATCTGTTTACAGTGAACGTGCAGGAGGGATATGATGCGTCTGGCATGACGATTCAATATGGGGAGAATGTGCTGACGCCTTCTGACGGGATGTACCGCATCGACCATATCCTGTCCGATATTGATGATATAACAATCGGGGGAGTAAAGCTGGGAAGCGGGCATTATGCAGTGGAAAGCTATCAGGGTTACGTGGGAAGAGAAGCAGTCATAAGGCCCACAGCTCCTGCAACCGGAATCAAACGGCCGGAAGATCTGACATTTTCGGAAAGCATTACCGTGGGTACGGAGGAGGAAGTTCATGTCATGACCTGCGATGAGGAGGGAACGACCAGTGATCCGGAGGTAGTCGGATTCAGGCGGGATGTTACGGCTCCC
>CAJKKX010000175.1 GCA_905200565.1 uncultured Lachnospiraceae bacterium | reverse complement strand
AACGATTCCATAAATCTGACTGTATTCCTTCGCTGCGTCCAGGTTCCCTTCTTGCGCAAACCTTTTTTCATAACCTGCAAGCTGTATCTGGATTTCCTGCGAGGCAATCAGCCGGTAGAGCGCTTCCGTCTTTTTCCTTCCGTCCGTCTTTTTACTTTTCATAACCTCCAGAAACGGAAGCAGCGGCTCCATCATCTTTTTTCTCAACGCATTGCACTGTGCTGTCTGTTCCTTTCCAATGGTTCTGGTAGGACTCTCCCACTCTTTTTTCCATGCGCGCACGCCCCGCTTTCCGGCGGCTATAACATAATTTTCCAGAAGGTCCGTCTCTTCCCCCGAAATCCGGCACAGTCCCGTCCGCAGATAGCGGAACACACTTTCATAGCTGAAATTCCCTGCCGCCATCTCCAGCGCTGCACGGATATATTCAAGAAAGGGATTCAAAAGAATCGTCTTTGTCTCATCAATAAAACAGGGAATCCCATACGACGAAAAAATCCGGCGTATATATTCCCCATAAGATTTCAGTTCTCCAGTAATCACCGCAATATCCTGATAGCGATACCCTTTTTCCCTCACCAGGCCAAGAATCTCTCTCGCCGCAAAATGAACCTCCTCCACGGCATTTTTTGATACATGAATGGTAATGGCATCCTGCTCCTTTTCATAAACTGCCCGGTCATGGCGCAGAAAATGACGCTCCAGAAAAGCAAGCGCCTCAGAATTTCTGAAACGTGGGGCTCCATCCTCTCCCAGTATCACGGGCGTTACCAGCTCCATTTGGGTTTCTTTCGCAAGTCCCGTCACCATATGAATCGTCTTTTTGCTCAAGTAAAACAGCTCATGGATGCCGCCCACTTTCCAGGGATTTTCCCCCGCGTCAATGGTAAGCGTCACTGTGATCTTCCCCGCAAGCTTCATCAATTCCCGCAGAAACTTCTGCTGAATCGGCGTGAATCCCGTAAACCCGTCCAGCAGAACTGTACTTCCCCGTAAAAGCTCCGATTGATCCGCCACCTCACAAAGAACTCCCAGAATTTCCTCTGCGGTAATATAGCTTCCTTTTCTTTTCTCACCAAATGCCTGATAAAGCGTCCGAATGTCCTGAAGCTTATAGTACAGTCCCGGATTTTTTTCCGCATAGCCAACCATTTCATCTAACTGCTCCAGTGTAATGTCATACTGCGTCAGCTCCGAAATTACAGATTTCATTTCTGTAATGTATCCAATCTTTTTCAGATTTCCCCCAAGTACCTTTAAATTCCCCTGCTGCTCAATAGCCACCTTTTTTAAAAGCAGATTTTTTCCCGTTTCTTCCAGTACCGTACGCCTGTCGGCGCCTGTCTCCTCAAACACATGGCAGGCAAGACGCTGAAAACTGAGAACATCAATGTTCAGAATTCCTTTCTTCGGGTGCAGGCTCACCAGCTCTTTTTGCGTCTGCATCGTAGACTGTTCCGGTACAATCACCAGAAATTTTTTCTCCGGATGCTCCCCGGCCTCCCGGATGATCTCCTGATATACATAACGGGATTTTCCGCTTCCTGAATTACCCAGAACAAATTGCAGCGGCATCACTTTTCCTCCTGTTTTTCCTTAATATGGTTTCAAAGCCTCTTTTACGATACTTCCATCCATCGCATTGATGGTAAGGAAGCTCTGATACGGAGACTGATTTTCACTCCAATCCGAATCCGTTCCCTTTTCCTCATCTCCCGGCCAGAACATAACCTGCGTACCCATAAAATCCCAGACCGGTATCAACATTCCTTCCATCTCGGTAGCCGTATCCGGCACCCACATATATCCCAGCCGGATCTCATTGATTTGAATCTGTTTCTGTAGCACCCAGCCCTCGTCCTGACTTTCTTCCTCATTGACGCCTAATGCCTCTTCCTTAAAGATTTTCAGAATATCGGAAAATGGAAGCAGAAAGACATATTCATCCGACATATCATAAATCCTGGCCGGATTTCTCCAGATCATCTGCACCAGCCCTTCATCATCGTAGACCAGTTCAAAAGTCTCTGCATAATTCACCTGCTTTTCATCATACGCATAACGATAATCCGTATAAGTAACCGGAATACCGTCAAGGACCCGTGTGTAGACCAATCCCACCCCACTCTGATTCTCAACCGGAGGCGTGACTGTTCTCACGCAGTTCGTATAAGCGGCCACCTGCATATCTTCAAATCCCAGAGTCTTTACCAGGGCGTCGCCTTTCGCTTTCAGCTCCTCTTTCGGGGTTTTCACCTGTACTGCTGTGTCATACATCCCCGTCATCTCTGCCTCTTCGGGTACTGCAAAGTCTGACATCAAAGCTGCCGCTGCATCATCATAGTTTCCTGTGCCTGTCACATAGGGAGCTTCTGCCGCATAAATATCTGAATAATCCCCATAATCTCCAAAATTAGTTTTCTTATATTGAACCCATATGCTTTTATTATCCGAACACCAGTTATTGTTCAGAATAAAATCATAATCCTGTCCCTCCACAGTGACCGCCCCTTTGACCATGTTCGAGTTTTCTCCATACCCTCCATCCTCTGACACAAACCGCTCTGCCTCTGCTCTGTTATAAGAAACCTTTGTCGCTACTTCCTTTTTCCGGTAATTCTCCGGCGCGTCCTTTTCCAGTTCCTCCCAGTAATCCCTTTCACTGTCCCAGTATTCCAAATCCTGCCCATATCCCTCTTTTTCTCTGTCCAGACGGTCTTCCTCCTGCAATTCTTCCAGCAGTTCAAGAACCTTCTGAATTTCATTCTGTGTCAATGCGATTCCTGTGTCTTTTTCCTCCTGGGTATACTCTCTTCTCCAGAGAGACTGTCCCTGTAACAGGTTCTCCTTCAGATGATCCATATCCTTCTGGTCAAAAACACGGGTCTCCACCTTTTTCAGACGTATTCCGTCCGCCTCCGGTACGATGATGTCTGCGTTTACGTTCATCTGCAAGTTTTCCTGCAAATTTGTCATGCTCAATGTGCAGGTTTTCGGAGCCTGTACCTGCTCCGCCACATTTCCGACCGTGCCTTCATCTACCATTTTCGCTCCCGCAATGGCGCTTTTCGGAGTCACGATCACCACGTCCGTCGTAGGCTGACAGCCTGCCAGCAGCAGTGCGATTCCCCAAATTCCTACCGTTCTAAACTTTCTTCCCGCCATTGCCCGTTCCCCTTTCGTTCCGAAAAAACAACACTGATGGAAGTCCCATCATCCAGCCAGCTCTCAATCTCCAGATGTCCGTGATGAAGCGCGGCGATCTGCTTGCACAGGGCAAGCCCAAGCCCAACGCCTCCTGCTTTCCTGCTTCTGGATTTATCAATCATATAAAATGCCTCCGTAATTTTGGGAATCTCCTCAGGAGGAATCCCTTTTCCCCAATCACGCACCGTAATCCTGTCGTTCACTGCGAAGACGTCAATCGTATCCCCCTCGCGTGATGCTTTGATCGCGTTATCAATCAGATTCACGAGTAAACTCTCCATCAGATCCACATCCATCGGCAGCGTTCCCATACTGCATGACAGGTTCAGATACATCCCGTTCTCCGCCACGTGATACCGCTCCAGCACCTCCACACGGTTCAGCAATTCCTGTACGGGATATTCCTCGAAGTGAATGCTCTCATTGTTATACATTCCGATCAGATTCATCATTTTCCCGGAAAGCCGTTCCAGACGTTTACACTCTTCATTGATATGTTCCAGCGCTTTTTTCTGCTGTTCTTCACTGATTTTTACATGCAAAAGCGTATCGGAGTAGCCGATGATGGAAGTCATCGGTGTTTTCAGCTCATGCGTCAGACTTCCCAGAAGCTGCTTTCTGCGTTCCGACACTTCCTCCAGCTCTTCCACCTGACGCTCCACCTGATCCGCCATCTTATTAAACACTTCGGCCATCTTTCCCACTTCATCTCCGGAACGCACACGCACACGCCGTCTTAAGTCTCCTTCGCTGATGGAAGCCGCTGTCCGCTGCAATTCATTGAGCGGGCGCAGCAGACGCTTCGTCACCCAGAAAATAATATTGATCGTAACGGCCGTAACAACAACATAAATAATGAAAAACATCAAAATCTGATGCCGGATATTATCATAAATAGATGATATATCCCGCACCAGAACCAAATCATATACGCCTTCCCCGGTACTGGAAAATTGTTTTCCCATAATCAAAATATAGTGATTCTGTGTTTTCTGAATGACATATTTTACCTGCTTGACCGCCCATCCAGGCATCTCCTCCTGATTGGTCACATCGTAGTTTGTCAGATTACTGACAAGCTCTCCATTTTTAAACAGCATATAATCTGTGCCGCCATATTTTCGCAGGAGATACTTAAAAAAGGATTTATTCGTATCATCCCCAACCCCCTGCGGCGCATTATTTCGTATTTCCTGCTCAAGAACGTAAGTCGTACTTGTCACTGCCCTCTGATAACTGGAAATCGTCTGGCTGATATTATAATCTGCTGTCTGGTAAACAACTGTCACTCCAAAGATTCCGGAAGCAAACAGGATAGAAAACACAGCCAGCATCGAAAGCTTTTTCCATAATTTCATACAATCTCCCTACCGTGTTTCCCCTTTAGTCCTCCAGCCTGTAACCGATCTTTGGAATCGTCTTAATCACATCCGAAAGTCCCAGCTTCTTTCGAAGCTGTCCAATATGTACGTCAATTGTCCGGGTCTCTCCCAGAAAATCACTGCCCCACACCTGATTTAAAAGCTGATCTCTTGTAAACGCCACGTTTTTATTCTTAGCCAGAAGTACTAAAAGGTCATACTCTAACGGTTTCAGGCTGATCATCTCGCCGTTCTTCGTGACCTGATGTTTGGAAAGCTGTATCTGCACATCACTGACCATCAGGACGTCTTTCTGTTTTCCGGTACGTTCCAGCACCTTTTCCACCCGGACTAAAAGTTCCAGTATCTCAAACGGCTTCACGATATAATCCTCGGCTCCCGCCCGAAGCCCTTTGATCTTTGACCCTATATCCGCCTTTGCCGTCAGGTAGATGACCGGAATATCATAATTTTTCATCGTGTCCATCAGTTCAAATCCGTCCCTGCCTGGGAGCATGACGTCCAGAAGCGCCATATCAAACGGCCCTTTCTCCCGAATCACACCCTCCACCTGATCTCCATCAAAAACTGGCTGGACTTCATAGCCTGCGACTGTTAAATTCATACAGATCAGATCAGAGATTGCAGTATCGTCCTCAATTACAAGTATTTTATTTTTCACTGCATACACCCCTTCCACGTTACCTGCTGTTCCCTCGCATATTATATCACAGAAGGGCTTAAAAAAAATACAACAAAGTGTAAATATTACGGAATGCCCGGAAAATACCAGGGGAAATATTTTTGGAAGCACAAAAAAAGCAGATAGCGGGAATCGAACCCGTCTCTCCAGCTTGGGAAGCTAGCGTTCTACCGATGAACTATATCTGCATGGACTTTATTATAGCATAACCTCTCAAAAAATCAAGAGGATTTTTTACTCCTGAATAAAAATCTGAGTGAAAATCCAGAAAACACCTGGTCAAATCACGGTTTGGCGGGGAGATGTCCACTTACCCCGGAAGTTTATGGAGACGGAAATTCGTATGCTTACGCCGGACGCCGGAAATCCTGCCCCATATCCCACACGGACTGGGGCAACGCTCCGGCGAACTAGACGCT
>CAJKKX010000174.1 GCA_905200565.1 uncultured Lachnospiraceae bacterium | reverse complement strand
ACGTCAGATCCATCGTTGCGCTGAAGCCGTCGCCGACAACGTCGCAGCCCGCATTGATAACTGCCGCGTAGCGCTCTGCCTCGGTCATGTCCTCTGCGCCCCAGAACTGACTTGTAATGATGTTGGAATCCGAGTTAATAAACCCGTCAAAGCCCATCGTATCTTTCAAGAGTGTCTGAAGAATAGTGGTGTTGTAAGCGCTTCCGATCTCTTCCGGATTAAGCTCCAGCCCCTTATAGCTCTGTGCTGCGCTGCGTCCGTCAGTAGCCGGACGGCTGTAGCTCGGCATGATGCCTGCAACGCCTGCGTCTACTGCAGCCTGGAAGCCAACGAGCTGATATTTCTCCAGGGAGCCCTCGGTAGAGTAAATGCGCCACTGTCCCATGCCATAGTGTGACTCAAATCCATTTTCCGCAGCGCCATCGCCCGGGAAATGCTTCATGATCAGACCGACATCGCCATCCTGCGCGCCGTCTGTGCCGTGCTGATAGCCGACAACCAGTGCATTTGCGATACCAGACATTACTTCCGGATCCTCGGTATAGGTCGTCTCGTTACGGCTCCAGCGCGGGTCCGTAATCAGGTCGATCTGCGGACCATACATCTGACGGATACCCTTTGCATCCCAGATTTCGGCATCCAACTCCGCAAATTTCTGGATCAGATCATAATTTCCATCGCCGATCGCAGCCGCCGCAAAGCCCTGTGTTGCCGGATATCCGGTGAGCATCGGATTGGAGATCAGCATAAACGGAATATTTACTTCGCCCTTTGATACCGCCGTAAATTCGGCCAGCTGGTTCAGCGCGTTGTTAAAGAGTGCGCCTGTCTCCGTATCGTTATCCTTACGGAGAACACCGGAGCGTACCTCTGCCACCGTCACATTTGAATAATCAAAGGCGGAGCCGAGCGCCGCCATCGGATCTGCTTCGCCCTCTTCCTCTGCGTTTTCATCCTCCTCCACCGGAAGCATCACGAGCTGGCTGAGGATAACATTCCCCTCCTCGTCATACACCTCGTCCGCCGTTGTCGCAGACGGGCTGGTTACCAGCGCATTTTTCAGAAGCGCGATGCGCTGCTCCTGCGTCATCTTTCCAATCAGGTCCGCCGCACGCTCCTCTGAGCCAAGACGCCAGTCCTCAAATACATCCAGCTCCTGGTCGTTATCGCTGTCTTTAAAATACAGACCGTCCTGCTGGATCACGCCAACAAGCGTAACGCCGATGGTCGGGCCGTCTGCATTCTCGTAGAATACCGGCGCCAGGTACTCAGTCGGGCACTCGACGCCCTCCTCCACCGTGTACGGCGCTGCAATGTACTCTGATGCGCTCTCTTCCGCGAAAGCCGTCGCCGTCAGAGATGCAGCCATCGCTGTTGCGGTCATCACGCTGACAGCTTTTTTCATGGTTCTCTTCATACACTTATCCTCCTTTTACCAATACTCACACGATTGGTTTATTTCTCCAATCATAGCATAATTTTGCACAAAAAAGAAGAGTCCCCATTTTTCGGCACTCTTCTGATTTTCGACGCAAACCGATTTTATTTTCGCAAATTCACGATTTTCATCCGCAAATATTTTTTATTTTTGTGTACTATGCAATATCCGACGCAGACGCCTGCCCCGGTCTTTTTCATTTCCCGTTTTCCATTGACGAAACTATATTTTGTATTTATACTATAAGGTATACCATTATGGGAAGGTCAAGTATAAAATGGAAAAAACAGATAATTTATTTACGATCGGTGAATTCTCCCAGTTGACGGGCGTCAATGCCAAATCGCTGCGCTACTATGAAAAGATCGGCGTCCTGTCCCCTGTCTGGATCGATCCGGATAATTCCTACCGCTATTACACGCTCGCACAGGGCAGTCTGGTCCGCTCTATCCAACATTATGTGGAGGCTGGTGTTCCGCTTGAGCTTCTGCACAACTATATCGACCCAGCCACCCAGAGGATCCATTTCCGTGAACAGATTGCCTACGGCATAGAGGCGGTGAAACAGAAAATAGAAAAGCTGGAACAGTTTCTTGAAAAATCAGAAATGCTCCAGCAAAAAATGTCCCGCTGCGAACGGCTCAGAAAAAGCAGCCGCCCTGTCTCTGAGGTTCTGCCCGAAAAGCACTATCTGCTGACACCGGCAGGCGACCGCATAACATATCGAAAATATGGAACGCTTTCAAAACGTTTCCTGCTGGATATCAAGCGTGAAGGACTAACAGCAGGCACTGAGATCGGTATCCTTTCCCGTCGTTCGGGCGACAGCTACCAAAATTATATTTTCGCAGATATTCAGCCGGAGGAGCGGGATATCAGAAACGATCGCCGCTATCTTCATCTGCCCAGGCAGCACTACCTTTCCACAGTGATCCCTTTCCCCGAAAATGGATCTGTGGAAAAATACTTCCCGGAAGAAAAACCGGATATCATTCTGCTGACATATCTTTTTACAGAGGATTTTGATTTTCGTAATCCGGAATACGAACTTCGCTGGAGTGCTGATCCTCCGGAAGCAGCATATCACGATGTCCTTTAGGATACATTATCTTTCTCCAGACTATACCGTTGCTTCCCCTTACTCCTCCGGCTCGATCCGCATGGATACCGTCAGCCGGAAGGTATTTCCCTCCGCCTCCACGGAAGCGTTTCCACCGTGCTGCTGCGCGATCGCAATGATCGAGCGCAGCCCGAAGCCGTGGTGATGTTCCTCTGCCTTGGTGGTGATCGGAAGACCATTTGCAAATTTCAGCTCATGCTCGAAATAATTTTCCACCACCAGGATCACCATATCATCGCGTCTTGCCGCACGCAGGGAGATAAACTTCTTCTCCGGGTGCTCAACATGCTCCATTCCTTCCAGCGCATTGTCCATCGCATTTCCAAAGAGCGCATAGATTTCCATGTCCGTCAGGCAATAAAAGAGCTTTCCATCCACAATGTAGGTAAAGCGCACGCCGTTCATGGAGCAGATAATATTTTTTTCCGTAAGCACCACGTCCAGGCTCTTGTTGCCGGAGTCCACCACCGTATTAAATTCGTCGATGGAATCCCGCAGGCTGTCCAGGTACTTCTGGAACTGCCGCTGCCCCTCTGTCGATCGCAGCAGGTTGACGTAATGCTTCAGATCGTGACATTTAATCTGCAGCGACAGGATCCCCTCACGGCTGATCTCATAATAACGCTGCTTGCTGCTGATAAAATTCTGCATACTTAAGTTTTCGTGCTGCAGAAGCGACAGATACGCCATCAACATCAGCAAAATAAAGTTTACGATGCTGTACAGAAGCGCCGTGAGGAAAAACAACATCCCGGAATCTGTCAGATTTTTCGGAAACAAAAGCTGATACATAAACTCCAGCAGCATCTGGCTGAGAAGAATGACAACAAATATGCACCTGATCGCTTTCAGAGGGAAGGAAACCTCGCGATGTACAAAATACTGATATACCTTCAGGCAGCACACCTCAATAAGCACATACAGCATGTAGGACATGATCGACTGAAAGGGGCTTCCGCCTGTCCAGGTAGCGTCCGGGCCGACCGGGATTGCCGAAATCAGCTTTACCGCATCCCACGATATGCGGTAGATCGTGAGTGCCATGATACTGTTAAAAATCGCCGCGTCGTTGGAAATATGATAACAGAACCGGGCACAGAGAACAAACAGAAGGCTCAGCACCATAATGTAAAAGCTGTAGCCGATTGCAACCAGCACTTTTTGGGACAGGACGACCTCCAGCGTATAGCGCATACACCAGCTTGCCGCGCACAGAAGTGCGAAGCTCAGAAAGATGCGCGCACCAAAGGAACGCTTCTTTTCCGCCTTGTTCCACACGACCAGATGAATGAAAAAGATGATCCCGGAGGATATGCGCCAGTCTATCTCCCGGATCCACCAGACCGGCGTCATCATACGCTTTTCCCCAGGAAGTTAATGAAACGCTGCTCTATCTCCTTCTGATGCGACTTTGAAATCTGCACGCGCTCGTTGTTTACTTCCACAAAATCACTTCCTACCCGTTTAATGTGGCGCATATTTACCAGATAGGAGCGGTTGCACTGGATAAAATTGCGGTCGTCCAGCTTTTTGCGCACTTCGCCCAGCCTGCCGCGCACCTTGTAATCGCCCTGCTCGGTGTGGTAGATCAGGTCATGATCGTACACCTCCACAAAATAGATGCTGTTCGAGGGAATGCTCACGATGCCGTCCGAGGTTTTTAAAGCAAGCGTAACATTGGTGCTGTCGCTGATGCGCTTGATCGCCTTCTCCAGCACGCGGTCGATGGAAAACTGATCGATCGGCTTGATGATAAAGTCCATAGCGTCCACCTCGTAGCCGCGTATAGCAAACTGCGCCATATGCGTCACGAAAATAAGCTGCGCCTCCTTGTTGACAATGCGCAGGAATCTCGCCGCATCCAGCCCGTCCATCTCGCCCAGACGGATATCCAGGAATACAATATTATAAAGCTCCCGGCTGCGGATAAACTCCACACCGTCATAATACCGGTGGATCACGTGCTCCTCTCCCTTTGCATTAAAATAATGTTCCACACAGTCAACCAGTTCCTGCATTTCTTTCGTGTCATCGTCCACGACTGCAATCAGAAGCATCGCTCTTCCTCCCCCATTAATATCATAAAAACGACCGCCGAAGCGTATATCCGTCAGGATATCGCATTCAGCGGTCATTCCGCCACTTCTATACCCTATTATAATATAGAAGTGTCAATTTTACAAATGAGAAATCATACAAAATTGTACAAAATTATTGTTAAAAACTACTATTCGCGGCAGCTTTCCATTAAGATTTAAATTCCGCCGGAACCCGATCGATGGTCTGATACATCTTCATCGCCTGCTCCATCGTCTTGCCGTCAGCGATCGCCGCTTTTCTTGCCGCGTTCACCGCCTGGATTTCCTTCATCTTCGGTCCGGTCAGCGTGTAGCCCTTCATCGCGATCAGCGTCGCGATCCATGCCAGCATCGGAATGATGCAGAACAGCACGATCACCACCCAGTTCATGCCAAGCGCATACGGCGTCTCTGCTGCCGGAAGGTCAGAAAGACCAATAAACGATACCGCAATCGCAACAACCGTGGTAGCGAGCGAGGAAACCAGCTTATCTACCAGACTGAACAGCGTCCCCATGATACCCGGAATATATTTGCCGGAGCGGTACGTCTCGTAGTCCGAGCAGTCCGCAACCATCGGGATCGGCATATCTGCAGTAGAATAGTACGCTCCATAGCCGATGCCAAAGAATACGATAAACAGAATCGTGTACAGATTAATGGAAAGCCCATTCTCTCCCATAAGAGAAAGGTTGAACCTCGGGTCGCCCTGCCTCCAGAAGAGCAGCAATACCAGCACACCTATGTACATGATCAGCGCCAGGCGCACATATTTCTCCAGAGATGCCTTCTGCCCCTCCTTCTGAGAAGTGCGGATCGTCAGCAGGAAGAACGGCGCCGAGCATGCGTAGCCAAGCACCATCATCGGCAGATACAGTCCGTCGTAATCCCCCATCATACAGCCGTACAGCATACACAGTACGGACACGTTTGTGGCGATAGCGAGTGCCAGCTTACAGCCTGCACCGGCAACCATCAGACGCTGCATCGGCTTGTTGCCCTTGATAATTGCAATGTACTCGGAAACCTTTACCTTCTCGGCGTTTGCTCCGCCGATGCCGTAATATTTCGGCTGGTCCTTCTCCCAGATACCGATCACTGCCAGGATCGTCAGCAC
>CAJKKX010000173.1 GCA_905200565.1 uncultured Lachnospiraceae bacterium | reverse complement strand
GTCCTTCCCGCAGGGAGTGGTCATGACGATTTTTCCCACGCCCGCCACCTTTGCCGGGACGATGTTCATCAGGACAGACGATGGATACACGGCTTTTCCGCCTGGAACATAGACCCCAACTTTTGACAACGGCATCACTTTTTGTCCCAAAAGCGTACCGTTTTCCTGACTGTCGAACCAACTGTAGCGCCGCTGCTTCTCATGATAGCCGCGAATGTTTCCCAGCGCCTTTCGGATGACTGCAATCAGTTCCGGGTCGCCCTGTGCATAGGCGTCGTTCAATTCTTCTTCCGTCACACGGATATTTTCCGCTGTAATTTTTGCCTTGTCAAACTGTTCCGTAAACGCAAACACCGCAGCATCCCCATTTTCGCGAACCGCATTTACGATGTCTGCCACTTTTCCTTCATACTCCCCATAACTGCCGGGATTTCTTTTTAAAAGATCCTGGAGCAGATTTTTCTTTGTCTCCTCTGTCAATTTAATCGTGCGCATAGCTTCTCCTTATCTATATCACAGACTTCAGATCTGTCAGAATTTTTGTAATTCTCTCATTTTCCATTCTCATGCTTACCGGATTCACGACCACTCTTGCCGAAAGCGGACATACTTCTTCCAGCACCTCCAGACCGTTTTCACGAAGCGTGCTTCCTGTTTCCACAATATCTACAATCACTTCCGAAAGTCCCACAATGGGCGCCAGCTCGATGGAACCGTTCAGTTTTATAATTTCTACCGTCTGATGCTTTTTATTATAAAAATAGTCTTTCGCAATATGCGGATACTTCGTCGCTACCCGAATCTGCTCCTGATGTTTCAAAAGCTCTTTTGCCGAAGCCGGTCCGCAGACGCACATCCGGCACTTTCCAAAGCCAAGATCCAGCACCTCATAAAGCTTTCTCTGCTCTTCCATGATCGTGTCTTCCCCTACGATTCCGATGTCTGCCGCACCGTACTCGACATAAGTCGGCACGTCCGGACCTTTGGATAAAAAGAATTTCAGCTTCAGCTCTTCGTTTACAAAAATCAGCTTTCTGGAATCTTTATCCTTCATCTCTTCACAGGTGATTCCAATCTTTTCAAACAAAGACAGGGTAGTTTTTGCAAGCCTTCCCTTGCCAAGTGCAAATGTTAAATATCTCATTTCAATCCCTCCTCAGGACATAATACGACGTACGTCCCTTCGCTTCGCATTTTGCCGGCCTTTTCTATCATTTCCTTCCTGTCCTCCGGACGATAACGCAGAACGACAGGCTCTCCCGGTGAAGGAAGGGCGATCTTCTGCCGCTCCAGCGCATTTAAAAGCTGATTTACCACCACCACGAATCCGATGGAAGGAGCATCCTTTCCAAAGTGCCCAAGAAGCTGGTCATAACGGCCGCCTTTTACCACGGCGTCCCCTGTCCCGAACGTATACGCGCGGAAGATCACACCGGTATAGTACATATATTTACTGAGCATACCCAGATCAAACGAAACGTACCGCTCGACTCCATAAATGGATAAGATTTCATACATTTCCTCCAGACGGTGCAGCGCCGCCAGGGCTTCTTCGTTTTCTGTCATAGATTTTGCAGTTTCCAGCGCTTCTTTTCCGCCATAGAGTTTGGGCAGATGTACAAAGAGCTGTTTTAAATCTTCCCGGATATTCCGCTCGCTTAAAAGCTCCTCCACACCGAAAGTATTCTTATTGGAAATCAAATGCTTCAGATCATCCGCCACCTCTCCTGTAATTCCGGCTTCTTTTAAAAGGCTTTCAAAAAAATTCACATGGCCGACGCTTACCTGGAATTCCTTTAATCCGGCTTTTAGAAGGGATTCGATTACCATAGCGATGATTTCCGCATCGGAATCCACAGAATTGTCCCCTATCAGCTCCGCACCGAGCTGTGTCGTCTCTTTTAAATGTCCCTGATAGCTGGAATTATTAATAAAAGTATTTCCCATATAGCAGAAACGCACCGGATCGGTCTCTTCCCCCATATATTTTGCCGCTGCCCGTGCGATGGAAGGAGTAATATCGGGTCTGAGAACCAGAGTATTTCCTTCTCTGTCAAAAAATTTATACAAATCCCTGGAAGGCGTGGTTCCGACTTCTTTACTGAACACATCGAAAAATTCAAACGTCGGCGTTTCAATATCACGATACCCGTACCGCTTCATGATTTCATGAAGATGGTTTTGCAGGGTAAGTTTCCTTTCACATTCTTCCTTGTAAATATCCCGGACGCCCTCCGGTGTATGTAACAGCTTCTGATCCATTTTTCTCTCCTCTTCACTTCAACACTTCACAGTGCTATCCTGATAGCATAATAAATTTGACTGGGACAATTATAAGCCACGGCGTATCAAAAGTCAATCCCTCATATTTAAATCCTTTTGCAGAGCTTCCAGATAGGGAACAAGGATTCCTCCGGAGGAATGAAGCCTGAACTCCTGATTCAGTTCCTCATAGCGGAAACTTTTCCTTCCTCCCTCTTTGGCCCGCTCCCAGAATTTTCGCATATCTGCATACGGCAGATAAAAGATTTCATTTCTGGAGCTGTAAAAAAGAATTAAAAATGAGATTCCTCCCTGTTTCTCAAACTGTTCCATGAAACGCACCTGATGCTCATGGATGTTCTGGAGGGCAAAGGTATCTGCCGTACATTCTTTGGCGTCAAAACAGACCGGGATTCCTTGAACGGCTCCGATATAGTCTACGGTACTTTTCTGGTCAAAATAAGCGAGCGTAATGTGCCGATGCTCTTTATCAATCCTGATTGGCGTAATCGGAGTCGGAATCTTCTGAATCAAAGCCAGCCCCTTTTCCAGATATTGTTCATTGGAACGGTTAATCAACTCCTCAAGGGTCGAGCCACGAAGCCCTCTGGAATTCCAGGTCGCCATAGGTCAGTCCCATCTCCTTTCGAATTTTGTCAAACTGCTCCGGGGGCCTTGCCGTAAAGGTTTTTTGGGAAAGTCCGGAAAATTCTCCGGAAAGCTCCGGCATCTCCAGTTTCCAGGAATGAAGGAGCTGGTGCTTCAGCCCGAAGCGCCGGCTCATCCTTTCATTGACTTCTGGAATCCCATATTTCGTATCTCCAAGAATTGGATGCCCTATGGAAGCCAGATGCGCGCGGATTTGATGGGAGCGCCCCGTGATCAGTTCCACCTCAAGCATTGTCGCCGTATCTCCCACGGATATCGGACGGTATCTGGTTCGTATAGGCTGGGAATCCTCCGTTTCTTTTCTCTTTGTGATATGCACCTGATTTGTTTTTTCGTTTTTTGTAAGATAGCCCTCGATCTGTTTTTCCTCTGAAACTTTTCCGTTCACCAGACAAAGATAGTATTTGTGCAGGCTTCGATCCTGAAACACGGCGCCCATCGTCTGTAACCCCGCCAGTGATTTTCCCGCCGCCACGATGCCGCTCGTATTTCGGTCCAGACGGTTACAGACAGAAGGACGAAACACACACAAAGATTTCTCTGTCAGGCTCCCCGTTCTCATCAGATAGGAAATCAGATGCTCCACCAGAGAAATGTCGGCGCTTTTTGCTTTTTGGGAAAGCATTCCACAGGGCTTATTGATGAGCAGGATGTTTGCATCCTCATAGAGGACGTCCAGCTTCCCGTGTACTTTTGGAACCTTCACGGATGAAAATTTTTCTATCGTCTCCTCGGATAAAAACAGTTTTACCTCATCCCCGACCGTAGTCTTTTCGCTCCCGTCTGCTTTTTTCCCATTTAGAGTAATATTTTTCTTTCTCAGCATCTTGTACAAAAAGCTTTTTGGCGCCTGATTCAGATATTTTGCCAGAAGTTTATCCAATCGCTGTCCGGCTTCATTTTTTGTCACAGTGAGTACTCTCATATCCTTCTCCTACAGGGAAATTGCCAGAATCGTGTGCTTTACCAGCTCGCTTCTGGAAAGATCGGGATAGGATTCGTTCGGTGTATAGGGAATATCCTTCTCAATATCCGCTCTTTGTCTGGCCAGGGAAGCGACACGCTCCAGGTAAGGCTTTCTGTCTTTGAAAATCCTGACATCCGCCCGGAACCCGTTTCCTTTTAAAATCTCTTTGATATGCTTCTGGGCAAACGCGATGTCCGCTTTCGGATTCGAAGTATAAGCCGCGACATGATAACCGCAGATTACCAGACTGTCCAACGGCGTGTTTTTCTCGTAGGCGGAAATCGTCAGTTCATAAGCCCGCACCAGATCACCGGCCCGCTCCTCTACCTGACGGTAAAGCTCCGGGTCTGTGGATTTCTGCATCAGCATCATCACCATTCCCACCGCTGAGCGTGAGGCCGGCAGACAGCCCATAATGGCCACGAATGTAAACATGTTCAGCCTTGTCCCCGTCTCATGAAGTCCGGTAAGGAAAATAATGATTGGGATCAGGAATAGAACACTCGTTATCAGGGTACGTTTTTTCTTCTGTGCTTTTATATATCCAAAAGTTCCTTTTTCTGCTTTCATCGGATCACCTGCTTTTCTTTTTCATGCTGCTTTTTTTATGCACGTTTCGTATGGTTTTCTTTTTTGTGGCTGGCTGTTCTTTCTTTTTTGCCCCCTGCCGCGGTTGATTTTTTTCCGCACGGATCAGACACTTTTTCTCATATCCGATCAGGTCTTCACGGTGCGCAAGTTTTAAAGCCTCTTTCACCAGATCATAATTCTTCGGATTCCGGTACTGGATCAACGCCCGCTGCATTGCCTTTTCATGCGGATTTACCGGCACATAGACCTTTTCCATCGTGCGTGGGTCTACCCCTGTATAATACATACAGGTGGAGATAGTGGAAGGCGTTGGGTAAAAATCCTGTACCTGCTCCGGCATATAGCCCAAATCCCTGAGATACTCCGCAAGCTGTACGGCCTCCTTCATCGTCGAGCCCGGATGGGAGGACATCAGGTAGGGGACGAGGAACTGATTCTTTCCACACGCCCTGTTCAGCTCCTGATAGCGCGCCGTGAATCTGCGGTAAACATCATTTTCCGGTTTCCCCATCCGCACAAGCACCGAATCCGCCACATGCTCCGGAGCAACCTTTAACTGTCCGCTCACATGATGCTGTACCAGTTCTCTGAAAAAGGATTCATCTTTGTCATGAATCAGGTAATCAAATCTTATCCCGGAGCGGATGAACACCTTTTTCACCTTCGGAAGTTCCCTAAGCTTTCGAAGCAGCGCCAGATAATCCCTGTGATCAATCTTCAGATTTTTACACGGCTGTGGAAAAAGGCACTGTTTTTTCGGACAGGCGCCTTTCGTAAGCTGCTTTTCACATGCGGGATGACGGAAATTTGCCGTAGGGCCTCCTACGTCATGGATATATCCCTTAAAATCAGGCTCCCATATTATTTTTTTAGCCTCATTGATAATAGACTTATGACTTCTAGCCTGTATAACTCGACCTTGGTGGAAAGCTAAAGCACAGAAATTACAACTACCAAAACAGCCTCTATTGCTTATAATACTAAACTTTACTTCCTCAATAGCCGGAATACCACCCTTTTCTTCATACATAGGGTGATAATTTCTCATATAATTAAGACCATAAGCATTGTCAAATTCAGACTGAGAAAGTGGCATAGAAGGCTTATTCTGAATAACATAGCAATCATTGTAAGGCTCTACAAGTATTTTAGCTGTTACAGCATCAGTGTTTTCATACTGGCTCATAAAGCTCTTACAATAAGCCTCTTTATCTGTAGAACTTTCCTTAAATGAAGGAAGCATTACATAGTCTTCATACAAATTTTCAAG
>CAJKKX010000172.1 GCA_905200565.1 uncultured Lachnospiraceae bacterium | reverse complement strand
GCGGTGGCTTTTTGCGGAGACGCTCCGCCGCTGTCAGCGCGAGCAGCGTCTTGCCGGAACCGGTAACGGCCTGCACCATTCCTCTGCCATCATTTGCAAACCATTTTTTCAGACAATCCTCCTGCCATGGGTAGAGATCATGTTTCACCTGCGGCATGCTCCTTTCCGATATCCGTCCGCACAGAAAAGGAAATTCAATCCTGATGGGCGTTCTTAAATATAGTCTATCATATCGCAGTTATTTTTGAAACAATCTATTGAAAAGCGGAGGCATTTCAGATATACTTTTCGTAAGGTAATACGCGATGCCCGGAGCTATCTGCATTTTGCGGTTTTAGCGTCGGGCAAATAAAAATTATGCAAAGGATGAAACCATGAATTACGAGGAATTTTACGCAGCGCTGCAGCCACAGGAAAAAGAGGTGAAGGACCGTCTTGCGTCTCTGCAGAAGCTTTTTAAGGCAGTGGGAAAAGAGACGGAGAGCGGAGACGTGAAAGGGCTTTCGCGCGATCTGAGCGCGATGGCGGAGGCGGCGGAGCTGCTTTTGGCTGCGCTGAAGGAGATGGATGGCACGGTTTCCGGTTTTGACACCAGAGCTTATTTTGAGAGCGGGGAGTTTGCGCAGCAGATGCTGGACGCCTGCAAAGAAAAAGGCGTGGATGTGCGTGGGGAATTTCCGGTTTACGAGATGTTCCCGTATCGCGTGAGGCTGGATGCGGAAAACCAGGATATTTATATCGACCGCAAAAAGGTGCAGTGTATGCGCCCGCAGAGCTTTGTGGACACGGTGAAGGCAGGGCAGGAAAAGCTGAATAAGGTGCATTTCAATGAGCTTAATTTTGTCAGCGAGCTTGCGGACGCCTACGATCTGGCGGCGTTGAAGCTGAATAAGCGTCCGGGAGCCGACATTTATCTGATGAGCCTGTATAAATTCCTGACACCGATGGGCCGTTTCCGAAAGGATTACGATCAGCAGAGCTTTGCGTTTGATCTGGCGAGGCTGTATTCGTCGGGAATCGAGGAGACGAAAAACGGAAGAAGGTTCCAGTTCGGTTCGAGCCGGAATCAGAGCAAGGCGATCCGCATTCTCGACAAGAACGGGAAGGAGCAGTATTTCGCAACTATCTGTTTCTATGAATAAGGAGCAAAAAGATGAACGAAGAATACAGCGGAAATGGGATTCATTTTCTCACGGATTTCTGGGAGGAAAAATACCTTCGCGAATATATCCGGGACGGCGGCAGCAAGATCAAATTTGTGACAGGCCGCCAGGGAAGCGGAAAAACGTACTTCCTGCAGCTTATGACAAAGCTTGCCCGCCAGGAAAACTACAAGACTGTGCGCTTCTCCGCGCGCGACGTCTGGATGCATGATTTCCGGGAAATTTACATAGAAATATTCCACCAGTGCGATATTCTGGATTGTCTGGAGGCAGTCAGTCATCATCTGATCCGCGAGATGGGGTTCGATGTGCAGGAGATCCCGGACGGGATGCGGTTCATTGATTATCTCTCGCAGAACGGGATGGGCGATGCGCTGACAAAGCGGGAGATCCGCGCGCAGCTAAAGCAGATTTTTCTTGACAATCCAATGCTGGACAACAATTTTGCCCTGGCGTGCAGTATGCTCACCGGAAGTATTCTGGGCTATCCGGTGCTGGAGGAGCAGAATCGTGAGCTGCTTCTGGCGTGGCTGGAAGGCGACCGGACGATCAAGCTTTCTCAGCTGCGGGCAATGGACTTCTATCCGAGCCGCATTACGCGGTATAACGCAAGACATATGCTGCGCTCGCTGGCGGAGGTCATCCGTATGGGCGGCTATTCCGGGGTGTTCATTGCGATTGACGATCTGGAAATTCTGATCAGCCGTTCCAGCCTGGAACCGATTCATTATACAAAGATGAAGCGCGAGGATACCTACGAGAGTATCCGTCAGCTTATCGACGATATTGACAGCATGAAGAATATCATGTTTGTGTACGCCTTTGACCGCAAGCTGATGGACGATGAGAACGCCGGTCTGAAATCGTACCAGGCATTGTGGATGCGCATTCAGAATGAGATCGTGGGCGAGCGGTTCAACCGTTTTGCGGATATGGTGGATCTGGATCGTCTGGCGGCGCAGGAATACACGCCGGAGGTGATCGTCTCGATGTCGGAAAGCATGGCCCAGATGCAGAAAAGCATTCCGGCAGCTCCGCTTAATAAAGAGGCGGCGGAGGAGATCGTGCGGCAGGCGCGCACCGGCGCGGTCGGCATTCCGCAGCTGATTCAGAATGCAATGCAGGAGGTGGACGAGGATGTATGATATCGAAGCGAGACATATTATCGAAGCGCTGCGTTCCGGCATTCCCTCGCGCGCGGTAGGGCAGTATTTTTCTGAGGCGCGCCCGAAAATTATGAAGGAAATCTCAAACCGGCTGGATATGGTCTGTGACCAGGGAAAATCCAGCGGAATGATCATCAGCGGAAAATACGGAGAGGGCAAGACGCATCTGCTGAATACGGTGTTCAACCTTGCGCATTCGAATAACATGGTTGTTTCATATCTTTCGCTGAGCAAGGAAACGCCGATGGACAAGCTGTATCTGGTCTATCAGAAAATTATACAGAATACTTACCTTCCGAAGCGGAGACAGCCGGGCTTTATGCACGAGCTGGAGAAGATATCCGCAAACAGTCCGGTTGCCAATGAAATGCTGCTTTATGCGGCGAAGCAGCTGGAAACAGATAAGCTGTATTATCTTTTCCGCTCTTATCTGAACACGGAGGATTCGGACGAAAAGTTTCTCCTGCAGGCGGATCTGGAGGGCGATTTCATTGCAAATGCGCCGCTGAAGAAGATTTATCGCCGTATTTTCAGCCAGCCTGCAAAATATAATGTGAATTTTACAAAGACGAAGCACTGCCGTGATTATTTCTCTTTCATGAGTCATCTGTTTACGCAGATGGGTTATCATGGGTGGGTGATTTTGATCGACGAAACCGAGCTGATGGGACGCCTTGGAAAGAAAGCGCGCCTGAACGCTTACCGGAACATGGCGGATTTCCTTTTGCCGGATCGGTGCCCGGAAAATACTTTCAGTATTTTTGCGCTCAGCGCGTCCTACGTGGAGGATGTCATCGAGGGTAAGCACGAGTACGAAAATCTTGAGGATCTACCCGGAGGCGCAGGAGCCTGCCAAAACCGTGCTGAATCTTCTTGTCGGCGCGCCGCAGCTTCTGCCGCTGACCAGGGACGAGATCAACGAAGTGCTCTGTAAAATACAGGATTTTCACGGCAGAGCCTACGGCTGGAATCCTGATCTTTCGGTCTCCACGCTTGCGGAGGCGACGCAGTCAGGCGGCTACCTGCTGCGCACCAAAATCCGGGCGGCGATCGAGTTTCTGGACCAGCTTTATCAGTATGAAAAGGCCGGGAAAACCACGATCAATGAGCTGGGGAAGGAGACGTTCGCTGAGGACGTGCCTTCGCTGGAGGAATTTGAGTAAAACGAACCAAAGAGAGCGCCCCGGACTGCGATGAATCTACATTGCGGTCCGGGGTATTTTTGCTGCCATGCATCCGAAGGAAACTGCCTGTGGCAGGTCCTGCAGGTGTTCCCAAAACCGGTAAAAAGTTTCCAAAATCATAATGCCGGGCATGTTATAATCCTGGTATCATAGCAGGGAGGTTACTGTGAACAGCAACCAGGGAGAGCAGAAATGACCAGGGAGGAGGAAAACGGGATTGTGAACATGGGAAAAATTAAGTATAATATGAAAAAGGGAGTGGGAGGGGTGAAATGGTGAAAAAGGAAAAGCTGAGAAGCAAGCGGTACTGGCTGGCAGCCCTGCTGTTATTTTTGTGCACGGTTTTGTTCTGCGCGGCTCCGGCGCACGCAGCAAAGCTAAACAAGACTTCCTTGAAAATCACAAAAGGGAAGAGCACATATCTGACAGTTTCCGGGACAAAGACAAAGCCGGTCTGGTCGACTTCAAATAAGAAAGTTGTCACCGTCAAAAAGTATTCGAAATACAAAGCAAAGCTGACGGCGAAGGGAACCGGGACGGCTTACATAACGGCAAGGGTAGGAAAGAAAACCTATAAGTGTAAGGTAACAGTACAAAAAGCGGTAAAAATCGCTGTTGCGAATAGCAGTCCAGGCGAGGCGCAGGCGGTGGCAGGCGCGCTGAAGAAGCTTGGGATAAATGCTGTGATCGTAAAATCGTCCGGCATCAAAGTGTCCTCCTATGATGGTCTGATCCTTCCGGGCGGGACGGACATCAACCCGGCGATGTACCATACAAAAAATAAGGGCAGCGTCGGGATAGATAATTCTCTGGATCGGCTTCACTATAAGCTGCTGGATAAGTTTGTGAAGGCGAAAAAGCCGGTGCTCGGCATCTGCCGGGGAATGCAGATGATAAATGTGTATTTCGGCGGGACACTGAAGCAAAACATCAAAAATCACCGCGGAGTAAACCATGCAACCAAAATCGAAGCCAATTCACGGATCGGAAAGATATACGGGAAAAGCCTTAAAGTTTTCAGCTCGCATCATCAGGCACCGCTTAAAATCGGAAAGAACCTGAGAGCGACGCAGTGGGCGAAGGACGGTACCATAGAGGCGTTGGAGCACCGGTCGCTGAAGGTGTACGGTGTTCAGTGGCATCCGGAGAGAATGAGCAAGGGCGGCAGCCTGCTGAAAAATTTTGCGGCCCTGTGCAGGGGATAGGAAATATTGCAACAGGAAGGACTGCCGGGTGATCGTGGAAAAGAAGGTCATTTCCGCCGACCGAAGCTCTTTCGGTAAAACATGATCGACATCGTGGTTGCGATGCTCCAGCCGACCGGCCATGCCATCCAGATGCCGGTGGAGCCGAAGATGCCGGAGAGCACGAAGGCAAGGACGACGCGCAGCACGAGATCGGTGAAGGTAGTGATCATGAACTGCTTCATGAGTCCGGCGCCGCGCAGGATGCCGTCTGCTACCAGCTTCATCGAGACGATGAAGTAAAACGGCGATACGATCCGCAGGAAGGTCTGTCCGCAGGCGAGTGCATTTTCCGAACTGTGATCCATGAACAGCAGCAGTCCCCAGTGCCCGGCGAAAAAGTAGAACAGAAAAAACGGAACGCACAGCAGCCATACCAGCTTTAATCCGGCACCGAAGCCTGCGTTTACGCGCTCGGTTTTGTTTGCCCCGATGTTCTGTGCGGCGTAGTTTGAGACGCCGTTTCCAAGCGTGGAAAAGGACGTGATCACGAGATTGTTCAGCTTGATCGCGGCGGAATATCCGGCGATGACGCTGGCGCCGAAGCTGTTGATCACGCTCTGGATCAGGATATTTCCTACGGAGATAAAGCTCTGCTGCAGGATGCTCGGAATCGCGATGACGGCGATCTTTGCGAACAGGGCTTTGGAAAACAGCGGGATGCGTCCCTGCGTCGGGACTGCCCGCAGCCGCTTTAACACAACCGCGATCGCCAGCACGCAGCTTACGCCCTGGCAGAGGAAGGTCGCCCAGGCGACGCCCGCAACGCCCATGTCAAAAGCGGTGACGAACAGAATGTCCACCGCGATGTTTGCCGTGGAGGAAACCGCCAGAAACCAGAAGGGGGTCCGCGAATCTCCGAGTGCGGAGAAAATACCGGTCGCTACATTATAAAAAAACAAAAACGGAAGCCCCGCAATGTAGATGCGCAGATACAGAAGAGAATCCTCCATCAGCTCCTGCGGGGTTTTTATCATGGTCAGAAGCCCTTCGCAGAACAGAA
>CAJKKX010000171.1 GCA_905200565.1 uncultured Lachnospiraceae bacterium | reverse complement strand
TAGACCTGCCGCACTGTGTGATCCACCTGCTCTGCGCCGGCTCCCTCCCGGGCAAATTCTTCCAGCTTCAGCACCGAAGCATGCTGTAAGAGGTCATCCAGGGTCATGGAAACCTTTAAGATCTGGTACAGATCCGTGAGTAACAGCACGCTTCCAAGGGAATCCAGTCCTGCCTCGTAGAGCTCTGTATCAATGCCAAAACGACGGTGCCCCAGTACAGCGGCAATGCAGTCATAAATCTGATTCTGAAGCTCATTTTCCGGCATACGGAAACGCTTCTCCTCCTGCTCTTCTTTCTGTTTTCCCTCCAGATACTGGCTGCGGATAATCTTTTTGGAAGAGGTTTTTGCAAAAGGAACTTCTCTTATCCTGCTGCGCAGAATGCGCTTGAACGTCGGCAGTTCCTCATTGTGTTTTTTGATAATCTGAGCCACCGTGCTCTCAATATCGGCAATATTTGCAGCTTCCGCATATTTAAAATTCGGGTATACCTCCGCACAGATCGTATCGTCCTCGCCGTACACCAGAATATCCTCGATCAGACGCTCATCCTCAAAGAGATTTTCCAGCTCCTCAGGTGCCACATTCTCACCGTTGCTTAAGATAATGAGGTTCTTTTTCCGACCGGTCAGGTACAGAAAGCCCTCCTCGTCCACATGGCCGATATCTCCCGTACAAAGCCAGCCATCCGGTGTGATGGCCTCCGCAGTCTTGTCCGGTTCCTTGTAATATCCCATCATGACAGACGGACTCTTGACCTGGATCTCGCCGTCCACGATACGCACCTCACAGCGGTCTACAATACGCCCCACGGACGCAATCTTATCCGGTCTTGTCCAGTCCGGGGAAGAAATTTTCGGGGAACACTCCGACATGCCGTAGCCCTCCAGAACAGCCACGCCGTACTGGGCAAATTTCTCAATATAATACGGATCGAGATGCGCGCCGCCGGTGAAAATCGTGTGCAGCCTTCCGCCAAATACGGCATTTGCGACCATCTGCTTCGGAATGGAGGCGTCCGCTGCGGCAAGCCTTTTGTAAATCGTCTCCACCATCAGCGGAACCATCAGCATGACCTCCGGCTGGAATACACCCATATTTTTCACCATATGCAGGAGAGAATCGTTGATGCATACGGTGGTGCCAAGCGAAAATCCCTTCAGCCAGTCCATCACCAGACAGAACGCGTGATGGATCGGGAGCACGCTCAGCAGCACGCTGCCAGGTTTCGCGGTATACTGCACCGCCTTCACATTCTCCGCCAGATTTTTCTGCGTCAGCATGACGCCCTTACTCTTTCCGGTCGTTCCGGAGGTAAAAATAATCGTCGCGATTCCCTCCGGATCCGGTCTGTCGGCGTCCGCCGCACTGTCCGCGCCAACTGCTTTTAAATCCGCCAGACTAGAGATTTCCGCGCTGTCAGTCTGCGATGCCGCCGCATCCTCCAGCATCCAGATTTTCTGAAGCTTCGGACATTTTTCCCGGATCTGCTCCAGAAGTCCCTTCTGCTTCGGACTCAGAAACAAGCCCGCCGCGTCGGAACGGTTAAGAAGATCGATCAGATCCTCGCCCGGAAGATTTACATCCAGCGGCACGGCAACCGTGCTTCCGGTGATAATTCCCAGGTAGCTCTCCACCCACTCCGCGGAGCTGCTTCCGATCAGCGCAATATGCTTTCCGGAAAAGCCTTCCGCGAGCAGTCCCTTTCTCACCGCCATCACATTTTCCAGCAGTCCGCGGTAATTTATCTCCTGTATCTCCTTCTTTTTTAACCATTTTATCGCCGGAATCTCCGCATAATTTCTTCCGCTCTCTTCCAGAATATCACGAATCAGCATCTCTTTTATTCCTCCTGTAATCTTTCCAGCAGAGCAAGCGCCTCTGCAACCGTCAGAACCTGTGCAACCTCTTCCTCCTCCAGCTCCACGTCGAAGGTATCCTCCAGCTCGCCGAGGAAGGACATAAAATCAAGGGAACTGAATCCCAGATCCTCGCGGAACCTCATATCGTCTGTCATGTCCTCCGGTTTTACGCTGCAATACTGTGCGGCGATCGTTTTAAACTGCATTTCCTGTGTCATCGTTTTTCCCTCCATATACTAAAAATCAATATTTTCCAAATATCTTTCTGCATTTTCTGTCCGTTTCCTGCAGCCGCATTATCCTTTACACCTGCTCCATGATCTCCCCGATGCTCATATCCGGCTCGGCGATTCCCTTAAACAGAATGCGCATCATATAATAATACAGAAGCTCCATATCATGCTCCTCAAGCTGCGCTGTCTGATAATGATAAGAGAAGTTCATACCACCGTTCGCAGTGTGTGACACGGTCAGATACATCTTCTTCGTCGCCGCGCCGTTTGCGAACCATTTTGCATGCTGCCCGATCCCGGCAAGATGCGGGTTATCCACCTGCACCGGCATCGGCTGATACGTAAGGTAACAGCTTTCATACGTTGTATTTTCCGGTGTGTGATATCTTCTGCGCATTTCCTCCTCGATCAGCGCCGGATCGTAATTGCTGTGCATATAAATGCGGTTCTGCACATTCTGGATCTCATATGCAGCTGACAGGAAATCCGTCTCCGGGCTGATCACCGTCCGGCACGGGAACATAATCGTGCGGCTGCCGCCCGATGTCCATTCATCGTGCGTGGAACGTCTGGAGATAAAGTTTTCAATCGTGATGTCCTCCTGCCCGTTATTCACCTTCGAAAGATACGTGCGGATACCAAGCAATAAGAGATTTGTCATGGAAAGCTGATGGTTCATACAAAAATCAATCAGATTCTTCGTCGGCTCCGGCTCTAACTGATAATCCTTCACCTCCACGAACAGATTTTTCAATTCAATATCCGCCGCCCGCAGCATCGGGTTTTTATGCTTTTTTCTTGCTGCCTCCAGAACGGAAGGTCCCTGAATATCGGAATACAGCGGCTCTCCCAGCGCATTAAGCTGATCGTCCCAGAATTTTTTGTCCTTTGCAAACCGCTTCTCGTTGTTTGCTCTCTTTAAGTCCTTCTCCAGCACGGTTTCAAAATCTGCCAGATCCTGCGGATACGCCGCGCCGAATCGGTAATGTGTGTAAAGCTGCATCAAATCATTGATCATCACAACCAGACCACAGGAATCGATCAGCCGGTGATCCATATGGATGAAAAATCCGTTGTACCCCTCCGGTAGGCGCAGCATCGTCACATCGCAAAGCGGAATATCGTCGCCGTCGAAGGTTTCGTAAGCCCACTGCTGCATCAGTGCATCCGCCTGCTGCATACTCATTCCGGAGAGATCCTTCAGCGGGATATCTCTTGTATCCTGTTCCACAAGATACTGCTTCACCTCGCCCTTCTCATCCGGCTTTGTAAAACGGATGCGCATACACCCGTAACGCTCTATCTCTAACTGTATACATTTTTTCAGAAGTCCAAAATCCAGCGGCGACTGCAGGGACGCTACCACGCTCACACCTGACACCTGCTGCGTCTGGTATTTCTGAATCCAGTTGTGATGCATCTTCTGCGCTGCTGTTAATGGATAATATTCTCTCATGTGTTACCTCCTGTTTTCAACTTCGCCAAAGAATTTAACACATTTTATTTTCAATTTCTACCCCCTCGGGGATTTAACAAACATTTTACATAAAATTGACCGAGACGTTTTTCCTGACGCCAAACATGCAGGGCCTGCCGCCGACAGCTCCCCTTGGAATGCAAGGAAGTCGCCATATGAATGTGCGGGTACATCCGCCTGGCTCGTTGCTCGCGGGAATAAAAAACAGCCAGTAACACCTGGCTGTTCGGTACGATATACTTTACAGATATTTCCTTACTTTCTTCCTTTTTACTTTAAGCCGGCGTTCCGTCATATTTCTGAAAAAACTCCAGCAATTTACTCCTGTATAACTCCGGCGCCTCATAAGCGCTGCACAGGTGGCGCGCCTCCGGCACCAGCACAAGCTCCTTTGGCGCGCTGCACAGAGAATAATTGTGTATGGTGTTTTCCGGCATTACATAGGTATCCTTCATGCCGTGGAAAAACAGCACCGGACGCTCATTTTTCTTCAATGCCTCCGTGGTATCCGCCTCCTTCATGGAAAAGCCCGCAAAAATCCGGCAGAAAAGCTCAAGCCTGAACAGCAGGAGTCCTATCCATTTCAGATGGAACCAGTTTGCCGCCATGTCCTGCATCTGTCTCTTCATGGAGCTGAATCCGCAGTCCGCGATCAGTCCCTTTACCTCCCGCGGCAGCGGATGTCCCGACGCCATCAGGATCGACGAAGCTCCCATAGATTCCCCGTACAGATAGATTGGGAGCTTGTTTTTGTTGCGCTTCGCAAGGTACCACGTCCAGTCCTGAACATCCTGCTGCTCCTTTGCGCCGAAGGTGATGTATTCTCCCTCGCTCTCCCCGCAGCACCGCTGGTTGATGAGCAGCAGACTGCAGTGGTGCTCATGGAGAAACTGTGCAGTGTATGCAAAATCCCCATAACCGCTGCCCTTATATCCATGGCTCAGAAGGACAATGCGCTCTGCATTTTCGGCAGGCAGATAGCTGGCATGAAGCCGCAGTCCATCCCGGCTGCGGAGATAACAGTCCTGCAGCGGCTGCGCCTTAAACCACGCCACGCCCTCCTCATATTCCTTTTCAAACTTGTGCCGTGGATGGTTGATCTTTGCATGGGAGAGCGAAAACCACTGCTTCTTTATCTGCTTCCGATTCTTTTTGCATCGCACCGTCATGTCAAAAAACGACCATCCGAGCGCCATAAAACCTGCGGCTGCTGCCGCCGCGATCGCTAAAACTTCAAATTCTTTCTTTTTCACTGGAGCACTCGGGAAAACCACTCCATTTTCATCTTTTCCCATTCGTTTTCTACTATCCATATTTCCCTCCTGACACCTTCTATTATAATGTTTATTTTTATCTTTTCAACAAATTCCGCAAAAGAAAATCCCCGCAGCTTTTCCATAAAAACTGCAGGGATAAATATAATACTTTCATTATAAACAGCCAACGCAGTATACGCAGCGCTCTTGTGCATCTGTGTTTTCGACGCTTCGTATCCCGGCGGAAGATTCCGTTGTCGCCGTGTATTCCGTTCCGGCATCATTACACATTTCCAAGGTAATCTCCACGCGTTTTTCTTCGCCCGGCTCCAGATAGATTTTTTCAAATCCGGCAAGCTCCTTTATGACCGGCGCGTCGTCCGCCAGGTCGCGGCGGTAGACCTGCACGGTTTCTTTACCCGCAACTGCCCCGGTATTTTTCACATAACAGGTCAGAATGCCGGTTTCCGGATCAATGTCAGCGTCACGGTACTCGAACGAGGTGTAGGACAGCCCGTATCCGAACGAGAACTGCGGCTCGATCCGGTATTTATCATTGTAGCGGTAGCCCACATATCTGCCCTCGCGGTACGCCACCGTATCCGTGCCCGGAAATTCGCCGAGCGCGTGCGCAGAGCAGTCGGTGTGCGTTTTATAGAAAGTCTCCGGCAGCTTTCCGGAAGGATTCGTCTCACCAAGGAGCACCTCCGCCAGCGCATTGCCGCCCTCCATGCCTGCCTGAGAGAGCATGACCAGCGCGGCAATGTTGTATTTTTCCAGGAAGGAGACATCCATCACACCGCCGACGTTTAAAATAACAATCGTGTTATCATAGCACTCTGTGATGGCTTTCAGTTCTTCCTCCTCCTGCTCCGACAGGTAATAGTCTCCCGGCTCTGCCTTTCGGTCTGCGCCCTCGCCGGAAATGCGGCTGATTACGTAGATGGCG
>CAJKKX010000170.1 GCA_905200565.1 uncultured Lachnospiraceae bacterium | reverse complement strand
AGTACAGCAGGGAATGTTGAAGCTGTTAGAGGGTGCCGATGTGGAAGTGCCGGTAGGCGCAACGAATAAAAATGCCATGGTGCCAATGACAACAATTAATACGAGAAATATATTGTTTATCTGCGGTGGCGCATTTCCGGAGCTGGATAAAACGATCAAAAATCGTTTGACCAAACAGTCGGCCATTGGTTTTATGTCAGAACTCAAAGACAAATATGATGATGATGCCAATATTTTGGAGCAGGTGACAACAGAGGATTTGCGGGAATTTGGTATGATTCCGGAGTTTATCGGGCGGCTTCCGATTATCTTTTCTTTACAGGAGCTGACAGAGGATATGCTGGTTCAGATTCTAAAGGAACCGAAAAACGCTATTTTGAAACAGTATCAGAAGCTTCTGGCCCTGGATGAGGTAAAGCTGAACTTTGAGGAGGAGGCGCTGCGCGCGATCGCCAGAAAAGCGAAGGAGAAGGATACGGGGGCAAGGGCGCTGCGTGCGATCATTGAGGAATTCATGCTGGATATTATGTATGAAATTCCGAAGGATGAAAACATCGGAAGCGTTACAATCACGAAAGCGTATATAGAAGGAAAGGGAGCTCCGCTGATCGCCATGCGGGGGGTTCCAGCACTGGAGGGATAGGATGATCTATGTTTTAATGACTCTTTTGATTTTTGCAGGGGATTCTTTTTTAAAGCGCTATTTTGAAGCGAAACCAGATAATTTTCAGGAGAAGACCCTGGGAGGGCATGTGCTATTGAGAAAGTCTCATAACCGGGGGGCGATGCTGAATTTTATGCAGGACCGCCAGCAGATGGTGGCTGGATTTTCAATGGGCATTACCGCGTGCCTTGCGGGCGTATATGCGTCTCTTTTGAAAAAGAAGGGACGCCGTCTGAAAAAGACAGGTCTGGCTTTTCTCGTCGGAGGGGCGTGCAGCAATGTGGTCGACAGACTGAGACGGGGATATGTAGTGGACTACTTCAGTTTCCCGTCAAAATGGAAGAAACTTCGGGAAATCGTGTTTAATATCGGCGATATTTTTATCTTTTTGGGAGCATTTTTGTCAGTTTTTGGAAATTGTGAACGTAGGCGTTGACAGGTTCTGTCAAAAATGGTAGGCTAAAAGATACGAAAGAGGAAAGCAAATGTGAATAGGAGATAGATGTTATGGATCAAATGCAGGAAGAACAGTTCACCAAAACCTTACTTGGCCTTATTGAAAAAGCCAAGACGAAAAGAAACGTTCTGGAATATAATGAAATCAACGATGCTTTTTCGGGTATGCAGTTGGATGAAGATAAGATGGATCTGATTTTGGAGTTCCTGGAGAAGAACAACATCGATATTATGCAGAACGGTGTGAAAGAGAATGACGCTGAGGAACTTCTGATCGATAATGATGATGATATGCTTCTCAGAGAGGAAGAAGAGGTAGAGTTAATTGATGATGCAGACGTACTGGAAGGCGTCAGTACAGAAGATCCGGTTCGTATGTATCTGAAGGAGATCGGAAATGTCCCTCTTCTTACGACGGAACAGGAAGTTGCGCTGGCAAGGCGCGTGGAAGAGGGCGACGAGGAAGCGAAGAAGGCTCTGACGGAAGCCAATCTGCGTCTCGTGGTTAGCATCGCCAAGAAATATATGGGGCGTGGGATGCCCTTCCTGGATCTGATTCAGGAGGGAAATATGGGACTTATGAAAGCCGTGGACAAGTTTGACTACACGAAGGGATATAAGTTCAGTACTTATGCCACGTGGTGGATCCGACAGGCGATCACGAGAGGTATCGCGGATACGGGAAGAACGATCCGCGTGCCGGTACATATGGTGGAAACGATAAATAAAACTCTGCGTATGACGAGAACACTTTTGCAGGAACTTGGCAGGGAACCCACCCCTGAGGAGGTCGCGGACAGGCTGAATGTGCCAGTGTCCCGTGTGCGGGAGGTATTGAAAATTTCCCGCGATCCGGTATCGCTTGACACGCCGATTGGCGAGGAGGACGACAGCCATCTGGGAGATTTTATTGAGGATGATTCGATTCTTTCCCCGGCGGACTCCGCGGCGTTTTCCATGCTGCGTGAGGAGCTGAGCGCAGCGCTTGAATCTCTGACGGACAGAGAGCGGCAGGTGGTTCGTCTGCGGTTTGGCCTGGAGGACGGCCGCGCCCGCACGCTTGAGGAGGTAGGAAAGGAATTTAACGTCACCAGAGAGCGTATCCGCCAGATTGAGGCGAAAGCGCTCAGAAAGCTCAGACATCCATCGAGAAGTAAAAGACTGAAGGATTTTCTGGTATAAATGATATAAGACGAAAAAAGAGAGCCATGCGGAGGGAAAAGCATGGCTCTGTTACATTAGAAAAAGTCCGGTCACAGGGAATAGATCAGAATTCCGGCAATGATAATCAGGTTTCCGACAAACTTTCCCGTTGTGATTTTCTCCTTTAGAAGAAAACGGGAGAGAAGAAGGACAAATACATAGGTAAAAGTGTCAATCACGGAGCCGTACTTATAGGGAACACGGGTATAGGCGTAGGTGTTCAAAAGCAGTACGCCGAAAAAGATGGCATAAGCCGCAAGAACGCGCCAGTTCAGATACTCGTAAATACCGCTTTTATGTTCCGTATTTGCGCTTTGTTTCAGCAAAATCTGTGAGGATGCGGAAAAGAAAGTTCCCGCAAACATCAATAACATGAATATTCTACTCATTTTTCTGCACCACCAATACTCCGATTAAGACCACAAGGATTCCCAGAAGATTATTCCAGGAGAGAGATTCTTTAAAAATCAGTACCGCCCAAAGCTGCGACCAGATCAGGTAGACGCTGCGGTGGGCATATGCTGTGGAAAGATCAAATTTTTTTATGATCTGCTGCCAGGCGAGAGCGTAAATTCCGCAGTTGGCAATCATCAAAAACAAAAAAAGATAAAACATCCATCCGGCAAGGCCGTGCTCCTTATACTGCATGGAGGCGAGCTTGGAAAAAATACCGGTAAGGGAAAACAGCATGATATTCAAATGAAGCTGAATATAATTTTTCATTCGTTCCATAAGGTTTCCAGGTCAACTCCGTTCACTTTTATTGTTTGTCGTATGCGCGACATCATTTTGTTCAGCTCCTGCTCGCTGGAGGTCTCAAGGATTACCTGACCAATCCGGCTCGTTCCGTTTTCGACTTTCTCGACATGTGCGCCCACGGGATAATCCAGGGAAAGGTCGATGCAGGAGCGGCGCAGCATGGCAAGCGTTTCCTGGGAAATATCGGTCAGAATCCCGTCAAGGCCGGAAAACAGCAGCTTTGCCATGCAGGGGCGGGATACCTTTCTGGTAAAGTCCGGTGTTTCCCCCAGCGCCTGCCGGATCATCTGCTCATAGTAGTCGAACCCGCAATAGGTGGAGATAAGCTCCGGGATGCAGGTAGCGCCTGCTCTGGCACCGATCTCCAGAATGAAAGCATGGCCGTCATTGATCAGTACGTCTGCATTGACAGCACAGTTATTCATTCCGACGGCGGTGATGGCGCGTTCCATCTGCGTCGTAATCTCACGTTCCAGAGAGGGTGTGCAGCAGTAAGGAAAAAAGTGGCCTTCCGGAAGGGTGGTTCCGTTCGTGGTATGGGTGAATTTTCCGTGGGGAAGAAGAAAACGGATTTTCCCGTTTGAGATAAAGCCGTCCACCCCGATTTCCTCTTTTGACGTCAGAAAGCGTTCGACCAGTACATAATCCTTTTTGGTGACGCTTTTCGCAGCCTGGTACGCTTCGGCCAGTTCATCGAAAGTGTCCGCACGGGTGACGCCGCGGCTTCCGGAGCTGTCTACCGCTTTTACGATAACAGGCGGGGCGAGCTTTTTGAAAGCTTCCCGTGCATCAGACAGGGAAGTTACAGGGAAAGCTTCGGGCGTGGATACCTTATGATGGAAAAAGGCGCGCTTCATTCTGGCTTTGTCTGTGACAAGCCGGGCGCAGGCCAGAGGAACGCCGGGAAGTCCGAGCTCTTCGCAGATCGTCCCCAGAGAAAGGATCGCTACGTCGGTGCCAGAGGTGCAGACGCCGGAAATGTCCGCCTGTTTTGCAAGGGCGGTCAGGCGGACAGCATCTGTCGTGTCCACCTCCCAGGTTTCATCGGCCAGGGAAAGTCCGGGATAATTTCCGGCATAACTGGCGGCAATGGTGTAAAGGCCCATTTTTTTTGCTTTTTTAATCAGGGGTACCTGGTAAATACCGGCGCCCAGAATCAGCAGTTTACGCATCGGTATTCTCCTTCTTTTCTTTGGCGGTATTTACCGTCTCCCGTATGATGTACTGGGGCGTATTGTTGATGCAGAGCATGATCTTTCCAAGATATTCTCCGATGATGCCAAGCACCAGCAGGACGAATCCGAAAAACAGAAGCATGGCGCACATGATCGAGGCCCATCCCATCTGGGAGCTGGGGGCGACGAGCTGCCGGATCAGAATCGCTATAAATCCAAGAAAGCCTCCGAAAGCAAAAAGGGAGCCGAGCAGAGAGGAGATTCTCAGCGGAACGACAGAGAAATTCCAGTAGGCCATCCAGAGCTTTACAAGTTTTCGGAAGGTATAGTTCGAAGAACCCTGCTCTCTCTGGTGGTGCTCGATCGTCACATCGGCAATATGATTGGTGACACGGTAAAAGATAGCGTCTATGTAAGGGTTATAGTTGGTATATTTTATGGCTTCATCCCGAACGAGACGGGTAATGACCCAGTAATTGCTGGAAACAATATTTTTGGGGCGTCCTAAAAGGATGCGGGAGGTCACTTTGTTAAATTTGCTGGAAAGATTTTTCAGAAAAGAATTTTTTCGTTTGGCATAGTTGCCATATACCAGGTCATAGCCTTCTAAAATCTTGTCCAGAAGCTTGTACATCTGGGACGGATGCGTCTGCAAATCATCATCCATGCCCACAATGAGGTCGCCGTTTGTATAGTTCAGGGCAGCCATCAGCGCATTGTGCTGTCCAAAATTCCGTGCCAGGTCAATGCCCCGGACACAGGGGTATGTTTCCGAAAGTTCGCGGATTTTTGCGAAAGTGCCATCCTTTGAATCATCATTTACCAGAATGAATTCATAGGTATATTGCGGCATTTTCTGAAACTCCGCGATCGTCAGCTCTACGACTTTGCCGATGGAGTCCTGAGAATTATAACAGGGAATCACAACAGATACTAACATGATAAAAGTCTCCTGATTTTTTGAAAAAAGCGTAACTATTTTTTCATGGATTTTTACATCGTAACTGTGAAGGTACTGAACAGTTACAAAAAAGTATAGCATAATTTTGTGGGACGGACAACTGTTTTCAAACAGGCGGAGAGTGTATCTTTTTGAAAAAAACGGAAAGACTGTATAAAAAAGAAATGGTTCAGAAAGGTGAGAACGACATGGATCAGAAAATGGGACAGCAAAGCATACAGTTCGAGCGGGCGCCGCACATCATCAGCGCCGCATCGGTCGTGGGAAAGAAAGAGGGAGAAGGGCCGCTTGGAAAAAAATTTGACCTGGTCTGCGAGGACGCCATGTTTGGGGAGGATTCCTGGGAAAAGGCAGAAAGCACGCTGCAAAAAGAGGCTTTGCAGACAGCTCTGGGAAAGGCAAAACTTCTGCCGTCTGAGATTCGTTATCTTTTCGGCGGGGATCTTCTGGGACAGTTGATCGCTACCAGTTTTGGGGTGATGGATACGAATATTCCGCTGTTTGGACTGTACGGGGCATGTTCCACCTGCGGGGAATCTCTGGCTCTGGGGGCGATGGCGGTCAGCGC
>CAJKKX010000169.1 GCA_905200565.1 uncultured Lachnospiraceae bacterium | reverse complement strand
CCGGTTTAAGCCCCATCTGCGCAAAATTTTCGATCGCGCTGCGGATCATCCGCTCAAAGCCGAGCCGGTAGCGGATATTGACCGTTTTCTTCTTCGAAAGATCCTTCTTTCCGAGAATAAAACCGATGCGGTAGCCTTCCGTGTACACCGACGCCATCCGGTCGATCTCCGCCTGCGGAAGAGAGTTTAAGAATGCCGCCGTCTGCAGCTCATTTTCGGAAACGTATTCTCCATATTTATAGAGATAGCGCAGATCCGACAGATCAGACTCCATCACAATGCGCGCCGCAAAATCCACAGAAGGATCGACCGAGCTGCGAAGGCGTTTTTCCACAAGCAGATCGGCGTAATCGCTCACATGCCAGTACACGATCTGCTGAATCTGCCGGTACGTGGGCAGCTCGTCTTCCTCAAAGCAGTTGTAAACCTCGATAAACAGCTCGCACAGAGAAGCGATATCCTCCAGATCCCCCTCAAACGCCGCCGGGATCATGCTGCGGATTTCCGCATATAAAAAAGAAAGAATCCGTCCGTGTACCTCTCCCAGAGTTTCCACCGCATAAGCCGGATTTCCATAGCTTGTCTCATATTGCTCCGGAAGGATATCCTCATAAAGCGCATGGTTTACCTGCTGCCACTTTTCCAGCGAATATTCCTTCGTCCTTCCCTCTGAAAGCTCCGCAAGCATTTCCTTTATCTGCAAAATAAATACCGCCGTCCGCCGAAAATAACCGTCAAACGGCTCCGGTACCTCCGCTTTGCCTGCGATCTGCGCGATGCGCTCCGCTGCAAGAGCAAATCTCTCTTCTACCAGTTCGTCTGTCTGCTGCATGTTGTTCTCCTTTCCCTATATTTCTCCCCTGATGCGCCTTTTGTACAGGGAAAATTTATACCCCGATCAGATACAGCGCCAGCCAGAGGACAAACACGATCCCGCTCAGCACTGAACCGATCTTCGGGTATTTATATTTGATATTTTTTTCTGAAAAGCTGGAGACGCCGACAATAAACCCTGCGAGCGCAAACATCAGTCCGCTGACGCCAAACGCCCCGGCATAGATCCCGGCATCGCCGCGCATATAATAGGAAGCGTAGATCATCGCCAGCAGAAATACCAGCGAAATACTTCCCATGATTGTCGAAATAATCCCATTCACCGAATTCTTTTTTTCCGTGAAGGAATACATCATTTTTTTAGCCATATCGTTTTCTCCTCACCCGGTTGCACACCGTAAAAACAAGAAACCCAAGCACGCCGCCGAGTGTATTCAGCATCAGATCGTCCACATCAAAGCTGCCGACCTTCGAGATGAGCTGCGCACACTCCACAAGCAGACTAAACTCAAAGCTCAGAAACGTGATCACAAAAAGGTTGCGCGCCTTGTGGTTCAGCACCGGCAGGATCGCCCCAAAAGGCACAAAGCAGATCACATTGCCAGCCAGGTTCGTGAACACCGCCCAGAAGCCCAGCTCCTCCCGGTATATCCAGAAACGGCGGATTTCCCTGAAGGGCTCCAGATTGTACGCATACTCCCGCTCCGTATACACTCTGCCGAACCCTTCCGAGAAAAACAAAAAGTAGGTCAGCAAAAACAGATACAGAATAAACAGCACGATGCTGAGCGCCTGTATTTTTCGTTTTGTTTCTATCGTCACCGGAATACCTCTGTCTTACAGCATAATGTTTTTCCGCGAAGCGAGGAGCCTCGCCCCGTTCACGATCGCAATAACGCCCGCACTTAGCCCGACCACGATCACCAGAATCCCGATTACAATGTCGCCTGCGCCCGTTGCGCTCAATGTGCGGTAGATTTTTTCGTTTTCATTCATAGTCTGTCTCCTTATTTTGCCCCGTACTGCGCGTAGTACGCGTCAATCGCGGCTTTCAGTTCATCATTAATTATGATATTTCCTTTATAAGGTTTATTATGCAGATGTTCCACAACTTCTTTCATCGTAACGATCGCATTTGTCTCGAAGCCGTACAGCTCCTTTACTTCATCGAGCGCGCACTGCTTTCCGCCCTTGCCGACCTCCATGCGGTCCAGGGACACCATCAGACCGACGATCTCCACATTTGCCGCGCCGCGCACCTTGGGCACCGTCTCCTCCATTGACTTTCCGGAGGTCGTCACATCCTCGATCATCACCACGCGGTCGCCGTCCTTTAGCTTGCTGCCGAGAAAGCTTCCCTTATCCGCGCCGTGATCCTTTTCCTCCTTGCGGTCGCTGCAGTAACGGATTTCTTTTCCGTACAGCTCGCTGAACGCCACCGAGGTGACTACCGCCAGCGGAATGCCCTTGTACGCCGGTCCGAACAGTACGTCAAAATCGTCGCCGTATTTGTCGTGGATCGCCTTTGCGTAATACTCGCCGAGCTTCTTTAGCTGCGCACCGGTCACATAACCGCCCGCATTCATGAAAAACGGGGACTTTCTGCCGCTCTTCAAAATAAATTCGCCGAATTTTAATACCTGGCAGTCTACCATAAACTCAATAAATTCCTGCTTGTAGCTTTCCATATCTGTAAATCTCCTTTTTATGCAATTTCACGCGAACGTAATCGTATTTTCAAGTGCGCCGTTAATATCGTTTACCGGCACGCATCACCCTGCAGCGCTTTTTATAACAGGCAATCCCATACTTTAAAATACGCGTACTGCCTTCGTCACGGAGCGTTTCTTCATAACGGTTCGTCTCAATCTGTTCAAGCGCCTTCCGGCAGCACTCGTCCAGATTTCCGTTTTCCGCATATTTCACCTCGATCACCACGCCGGTTTCCTCATCTTCCATCATGAGCAGGATATCACTGTATCCATCTCCCGCTTCCTCATTGGAAGATACGATCCATGCGTTATAGCAGCTCAGGATTCCAAGAAGTATTCCGTGATAAAAGTTTTCTTTCAGACGTTTTTTCACAAAGGTGTCCCGGATACTGATCGTTCTTCTCAAAAAATCTGTAAAACGCTTCTCCACCTCCGCCGCATCGCCCTCCTGCAGCGCCCGGCAAAACGCTTCGGTATCCTCTCTGTTGCTGCGCATATCCTCCTTAAAAAGAGCCATGATCTGTTCCGTATAAATTTCCCGGATTTCCATATTTGGAATCGCAAGACAGAACGTTTTCTTATCCGGCTTTCCCCTTTGCGTGAGATAGCCAGTCGTAAAAAGGACGCTCCAGATGTTGTCCACCGTGCTGTACATGTCCTGGTAGGTCAGCTCCTGACGGATTTCTTTTCGAATCGTCTCTCCGGCAACTAGCCTTTCAATCTCCTGTTTTACAGCCGCCGTATCCGCCTGCTTTATGAAGCGTCTTACCGCATCATTGCTGCTGGTATTTGACCAGTAATTCTGCGGCTGCGCCTCACTGTCTGCCCTCAATTTCCCGCAATGACAGATTACATCCCAGGGGCAGTAGACATCAACACTGCCAAACCGATACCCGTCGTACCACTCTTTCACTGCGTTATAATTACCGGACAGTCCATAGTATTCCAGTAATTCCCTCACTTCCGAATCTGTAAATCCAAAGTGCTCTTCGAATTCTACATCTGCAATCGTCAGCACCCGCAGATTATTCAGCCCGGTAAAAATACTTTCTTTTGAAATGCGCATACAGCCCGTGAGCACTGCAAGCTGCAGACTTTCGTTTGTTTTCAGTGTCTGCTCAAACAGATTCCGGATGAATAACACCATCTGCTCATAGTAGCCCTGTTCAAAGGCTTTCGCAAGAGGCACGTCGTACTCATCAATTAATATAACCGTCTTTTCTCCATGATGCTTAAAGAGCAGTTCTGACAGGACCTTCAGGCTGTTGCACAGAGCTCCCTCACTTACCTCTGCGTCCAGCAGTCTGTCGTAGGCTTCTTTGTCGCGCTGCGTAAGCCGTTCACTCTCCAGAAGATACTGGAAACGCCGGATCTCCCCCTGGAGCACCGGCACCGCCATCTCCAGCGCTTTTTCATAGGAGATAGCGTTAAGCCCTTTCAACGATACAGAGATGACCGGAAATTTTCCCATATATCTTTCACACAGCTCTTTTTCCTCCGAGATTTTAAGACCGTCAAAAAGTGCCGGGTCGCTGTTCACGTCGAAAAAGTATCTCAACATACTCATATTTAAGGACTTGCCGAACCTGCGCGGACGGGTAAACAGATTTACCTTGCCCCAGTTTTCCAGCAATTCCTTGATCATCCCGGTTTTATCCACATAATAAAAGCCTTCTGTACGGATTTCCTCAAAATTCTCGATTCCGATGGGAAGCATCTTTCTTTTTGTATCCATTCCGTTCTCACCTCCTGCCTGCGCCCTGCACAGTTAGCGGTTTTCCAGCGCTCCGTTAATATCCTTTACCATATCCTCCACTGCCGCGCGGCTTGCCTCCGCAAAATGCTCCGGACCATATGCGGCATACTTTTCCTGTTTATAAGCCGCAATGATTCCGCGGGAGGAGTTGACGATTGCACCAAGGCCATCCTCATTAAAGAAATGCACGAGGTCTTTTCCCCTGCCGCCCTGCGCGCCGTAGCCCGGCACTAAGATATAGGTTTTCGGCATAATTTTGCGCAGCACCTTGCCCATCTCCGGATAGGTTGCGCCGACTACCGCGCCGACATAGCTATAGGTGTCGCCCATGCAGGCTTCGCCCCCCTCTGCCACTTTTTCTCCAACCAGTTCGTAAAGCGGTCTGCCGTCCACGAGCTGATCCTGGAACTCTCCGCTGGATGGATTGGAGGTCTTGACCAGAATAAACAGCCCCTTCTTTTCCTCCCTGCAGACGTCAATAAACGGATTGACGCCATCCGAACCGAGATAAGGATTCACCGTTGCAAAGTCCTCATCGAACGCTGCGTAGGATCTGCTGCCCACCTGCACCTTTCCAAGGTGTCCGACCGCATACGCCGCCGATGTGGAGCCGATGTCGCCGCGCTTGATATCTCCGATCACCACCAGTCCTTTTTCCTGGCAGTAATCGATCGTCTTTTTATATACCTTCAGTCCCTCAACGCCAAACTGCTCGTACATCGCGATCTGCGGCTTCACCGCCGGAATCAGATCCCAGGTGCAGTCTACAATTTCTTTATTGAATTGCCAGATCGCCTCCGCAGCGCCCTCCAGCGTCTCGCCGAATTCCGCGAACGCCTTTTGTTTGATATGTTCCGGGATATAGCCAAGCATCGGGTCGAGCCCCACCACGATCGGTGCTTTTGTTTTCTGAATATTGCTGATTAATTTGTTAATCATCTGATTTCCTCCAGTCTGCAGTTATCTGTCGCTTATTATACCGTATCTTCCGGTGTTTGTAAAATAGAAAATCCCCGGAAGCCTGCGCTTCCGGGTACCTTTTGTTTCATTTTTATTCTTATGCCTCTGATTCCGTTTCGGTTTCAGCCGCAGTCTCGCTTTCTGATTCCGTTTCGGTCTCTGTTTCTGTCTCGCTCTCGGCCTCTGCAGTCTCTGTTTCGGTCTCCTCTGCTGCTTCAGCAACAGTCTCGCCCTCCGTCTCGCTTTCTGCCTCGGTCACAGCTTCCTCCGTTGTTTCTTCCGTTCCCTCAACGAAGGTGTTGTTCTCTACCAGGAAATCCATCACCTTGTCTAAAAGCAGGGATTTACGCAGATAGCTTTCACCATAATAATCCTCCAGCTCTTCAATGGTGACTGTCGGATCCTCTCCTTCTGTTTCTCCGATAATCTCATTGAGACGCTCTGTGTATTCCGTATCGTCGATCTCGATTCCTTCTGTCTCTGCGATCGCCAGCATTACCATCTCCTGCGGAAGAACGGATTTCAGCTGCTCCTCCCG
>CAJKKX010000168.1 GCA_905200565.1 uncultured Lachnospiraceae bacterium | reverse complement strand
GCTGCAGATTATCGAGCGGAAGATTGATAATCGCCTGCAGCAGCTTGCGGATGCGCTTTCCTCGGAGTTGGATGTCATTCGTATGACAGAGATTCCGCCGCGGCGCATCGCATGGATACGCAATCAGCTTTCCCCAAAGACCTATCTCGATCTGGAGACTTCGATCCGCGAGCTGGAGCAGGATCAGAAGGATGCGGTGGTTTTTCTGGGGAAAGTTGGCGTAGGCATCGGCAGAGAGCGGCTTTTGGAGAAAGCATATGAACGCTATGATATGGTCTTTTTGCTGCTGGATGCGGAGGATGTCTACAGCGGTGCGACGGAGGAGCTGCCTGCGGAAAAATGTGTGACGGTGCGTTTTTGCGGGAGCCACAAAGACGCTCCCGCATATTATCAAAAGCTTGACGAGTACATGGAAGAAAACGGGCTGTGCGTTGACGGCTTTTCCAAGGAGATCACAATGATCGACGATGGATTTACCGGCGACGCAGATAAGTTTGTGACAGAAATACAGATTCCGGTGCGGCCGGGGGAATCGAAGAGGTGACAGGCGCATGAAATCCCTGCGCTTAATGATTTTGTGCGATATCCCTCAGAAATTCTTTGATAAAGGGCAGTGCCGCGCCCATGGAAACGGCGTCGCTGCGGCATTCTCCGAGAATGATGTAGGAGGTATCGTCGGAGAAGGTGGAGCGCTCCGCCACATACTGTTTTACAGCGAGGATATCCTCCTCTGTGAAGAAGGACGCAATATTTCCGCCAAGGATGACTGTATTTTCCATTACCATATGAAGATTATTGATCAGCATGGACAGATAGCGCAGGTATTTGTTCCATTTTTCAAGACAATCGGGATCACCCTGTTTTTTTCGGGCAAAAAATTCGTCCGGTTCCAGGGAAGAGCCCATGAGGAAGCTGCCGGAGCAATAGCATTCGGCGCAGCCATGCTTTCCGCAGTAGCATTCGGCGCCGTCCGGGACCAGCGTCATGTGCTCAAAGGTGCCGGACTTTCCGGTAAGACCGTTCTGGAATTCACCGCCGATGATGACGGAGCCGCCGAGATGCTGACCGAGCGACAGATAGATGGCATCGCTGATCTGGGGATTTTCCCACAGCTCGCTGACAGAGGCGCATTCGGCATCGTGGATAAATCTGCAGGGGATGGAAAAACAGTCGGCAAACGGCCGGATGGACAATCCGGTGCAGTGCAGGATCTCCCCGTATGTCATGTGGGTGCCGTCCGGGGAAGTAAGTCCCTGCATGCCGAGACCGATTCCCAGAAGCTGCTTTTCTGTGTACTGGTACTTCTGAAGAAATTCTTTTACAGTTCTTTGTAATTTCTCAAAATAATCCGGATCCGGCCGGAAAGTGATCTGATATTTTTCTTTTGCTTCTTTTTTTCCATATAGATTTAAAGCGGTAATGTAAACATTCCGGGCAAGAATCTCGATTCCTACTGCGATTTTAGCGGTGGGGATGATCTGGTAGGCGGCTGCGCGCCGACCGACCGCTGAGGTGAGCTGTCCGGATTTTTTGATCAGATTATGATCAGTCAATGTAGAAAGATGCTGCGAAACCGTGGGCAGGCTGATGGAAAGCGCGTTGGCGATCGCCTGCTTGGGACATCCCGGATTGTGGTATATATAGTGATAGACGTCTGACAGGTTTTTTTTCTTAATATCTGTAAGAGAAAATGCATCCATAGTAAACTTCCTCACTTCCGATATTATAAAGTTATTTGATAAAACTATTATATAATTTCTTTTTCGGTATTTCAATCCCCCAAAAAAGATTGCCTTTGTTTAATTTCGACAAAAAAGGAGTCCTATATTTGTGAATCATGCAGTATTGACCAATTTTATAAAATGAGTTAATATAATTATACAATAAATAAAGTCATTTTACAAAATAAAAATATAAAATGACTATCCCAAAAAAGAAAAGGAGAGAAAAACATGGGCATTATTGAGAAAATGAGATTGGACGGAAAAAAAGGCTTTGTTACCGGCGCTGCCAGAGGTATCGGAAAATGTACGGCAACCGCCTTCGCTGAAGCAGGCGCGGATGTGGCAATCGTAGACCTTGACATCGAAGAGGCAAAGAAAACCGCCGCAGAAATCGCAGAAAAAACAGGCAGAAAGGTAATCGCCATCAAAACCGACTGCACAGACAAAGACCAGGTAGACGCGATGGTTGCACAGGTCGTGCAGGAGCTCGGCGGACTTGATTTCTGCCACAACAACGCAGGCATCTGCATCAACGCCCCGGCGGAAGAAATGACCTGGGAGCAGTGGAGCAAAGTCATCAACATCAATCTGAACGGCATCTTCCTCACGGATATTGCAGCCGGAAAATACATGCTGGCAAACGGCGGCGGCTCCATCATCAACACCGCTTCCATGTCCGCACATATTGTAAATGTTCCGCAGCCGCAGTGCGCATACAATGCTTCCAAGGCGGGCGTGATCCAGCTTACAAAATCGCTCGCCATTGAATGGGCAAAACGCGGCGTGCGTGTAAACAGCATCAGCCCGGGATACATCGGAACGGAACTGACACTGAACTCCCCGACACTGATCCCGCTCATTGAGCAGTGGAATGCAATGGCACCGCTGGGAAGAATGGGAAAACCGGAGGAACTGGAGTCTATCTGCGTATACCTTGCCGGAGATACAAGCACGTTTACAACAGGATCTGATTTCATCATTGACGGAGCGTTCACCTGCTTCTAAAGTAAATGGCAAGGGAGATAAGGCAGGAAAATATGGATAAGAAAGAACTGATCATAAACGGAAAGACGGCGCTTGGGATTGAGCTGGGATCTACCAGGATCAAAGGTGTATTGACAGATCTTCGGGGAAATGTACTTGCGGTCGGCATCCATGACTGGGAAAACTCCTTTATTGACAATATCTGGACATATAGTCTGGAGGATATCCACGCTGGGATCCGGCACTGCTACAGCTCTTTGAGAGAAGAGACAGAGCAGAAATACGGTGTCACGCTGCACACGATCGGAGCGATCGGCATCAGCGCGATGATGCATGGATATATGGCACTGGATAAGGCGGGCAATCAGCTCGCCCCATTCCAGACCTGGAGAAATACCAACACACAGAAAGCGGCGGATGAGCTGACAGACCTCTTTCAGTTTAATATTCCGCTCCGCTGGTCGGTGGCACATTTATACCAGCGGATCCTGGACGGGGAAGAACACACGAAAAATCTCGACTATGTTTCCACTCTGAGCGGATATATCCACTGGAAGCTCACCGGGCAGCGGGTTCTTGGAATCGGTGACGCGGCAGGAATGTTCCCGATTGATTCGGAGACACATGATTATAATGAAGTCATGGTGAAGAAATTTGATGAGCTGATAGAGCCGTACCACTATTCCTGGAAGCTCAGAGATATTTTCCCGGCAGTGCTTATAGCGGGAGAAAATGCCGGAAGCCTGACAGAGGAGGGCGCTGCATTTCTGGATGAAAGCGGCAATCTCAGAGCGGGAATCCCGTTGTGCCCGCCGGAGGGAGACGCCGGAACCGGAATGACAGCAACAAATTCGGTAGCCCCGGCGACCGGCAATATATCTGCCGGCACCAGCACGTTTGCTATGATCGTGCTGGAAAAACAGCTCAGCAAAGTTTACCGTGAGATCGATATGGTGACAACGCCGACGGGATTTCCATGTGCGATGTCACATGCCAATAATGGAACCTCAGATCTGAATGCATGGGTAGGAATTTTCGGAGAATTTTGCAAATTAATGGGTATCCAGGCGGACGCAGGCACATTATTTGAGAAGCTTTATACGCATTCATTAAAAGGAGATGCAGATTGTGGAGGACTTCTCGCATACGGATATTATTCGGGAGAAAATATCACGATGATCAACGAAGGACGGCTGGCGTTCCTGCGCACTGCCGAGAGCAGATTTAATCTTGCGAACTTTATGAAGTCGCATCTTTATACGTCCCTGGGTGCGGTGAAAATGGGAATGGATATCCTTATGGAAGAGGAAAATGTGAAGATCGACCGGATCACAGGACACGGAGGATTTTTCAAGACGAAGGGCGTCGGACAAAGATACCTTGCGGCTGCGGTTAATACACCGGTGACGGTCATGGATACGGCCAGCGAAGGCGGCGCATGGGGAATTGCCCTTCTTGCGGCATATCTGATCGACAAAGAGCCGCAGGAAAAGCTGGAGGATTATCTGGAGAACAAAATTTTCAAGGGACTGTCCGGAGAAACGGTATGTCCGGATGAGGCAGAAGTCGAAGGATTTAAGGTATTTATGGATCGATATAAAAGAGGATTGGATATTGAAAAGTGTGCAATAGAAGTGATGAACTGGTAAGGAGACGATATGAAAAAGTGGGGAAAACGAATAGGGTATGGTATTGGGGATCTTGGGTGTAATCTTGTTTTTAGTACAATGGCATCCTATCTCATGGTATTCTATACAGACGTATTTGGAATTACGGCGGCAGCGGCCGGTACAATGATGCTGGTAACAAAATTTATTGATGCTCTGACAGATACCGGAATGGGTCTGATCGTTGATCGCACGCATACAAAATGGGGACAGGGCAGACCGTATTTCCTTATAGGAGCGGTGCCGTTTGCGGTATTTACGTTCCTGACATTCTACATTCCGGATTTTGGAAGCGGCGGGAAGCTGGTGTGGGCTTATGTGACGTACTGTCTGCTCTGCACGGCATACACAGTGGTAAATATTCCGCTGAACACGATTGTACCGAGACTTACTTCCGATATTCATGAAAGGGATATTCTGGTATCCACGCGAATGGTTTGCGCGATGGCGGGGACTGCAATCGTAATGTCGATCACGGCGCCGCTGGTAGAGTTTTTTGGAAAGGGCAACGAGGCGCGGGGCTATCTCGTAACCATGACCATTTATGGGATCGTGGCAATGCTGATCTTCTTTGTGACCTTTGCGAGCACCAAGGAGGTCGTTCCGACAACGGTTAATCAGAAGCATTCTATTCTGAGCGACTTTAAGGGACTTACAGGGCAGGCATGGATATTGTTTCTGCTGAACCTGTTTTACTTTTCACTTTATGTAGTCAGAAGCACCACCGTTATTTACTATTTCAAGTATAATCTGGGAAGAACGGACTGGCTGTCATTGGTTGGCATCCTTGGTATTCTGTCTGGACTTCCGATGCTGCTGTTGCTTCCGTCGCTGGAAAAGAAGTTCAGCAAAAGAAGCCTGATGTTTTTCAGCGTGGCGCTGTATATTGTGGGAGATCTGCTGATCTTTATCGGAAGGAATTCTGCGGCATGTCTGCTCATAGGTCTGGTGATTACCGGGCTGGGAATTTACGGTATATTTGGAATCACGTTTGCTATGCAGCCGGATGTTATTGATTATTCCGAATATAAAAAGAACGCCAGTGTGTCCGGGCTGATTGCCGCGATCCAGGGATTCTTTGTAAAAGGAGGAATGGGTCTGACAAGCTTTATTATCGGAGCTTTTCTGAAGAACGGCGGCTACGTGGCGAATGCGGTCCAGACGGAAAAAGCGCTTTCCTACATAGAAATATGCTTTATCTGGATTCCTGTTGTTTTGTGCCTGCTGATCGCAGTGCTCACCTATTTCTATAAACTGGATGGAATTCGCGGTGAGATGACAGTTGAGCTGGAAAAACGCCGGGCAGGCATGACGGCAGATAGAAACTGATCTTTATAAACGCGGAATTATAAAATCCCCTGTGCAAAAACATCTGCACAGGGGATTTTGGCTGTCACGCATCTGAAGGAAGCTGCCGGTAGCAGGTTCAA
>CAJKKX010000167.1 GCA_905200565.1 uncultured Lachnospiraceae bacterium | reverse complement strand
ATGAGGGTCGAGAAGAAGTGTGGGAGATGGGATTATGGAGGCGGATACAAGACTTATTCGTTTAAAACGGGTTATTCTGATAGTACTATGCGTTGGTTTGTTTGTTTTTGGGCATCTTTTTTGCAGGCATCCCATATCAGATGAATTTAAGAATCTTGCAGGAGTCAGGGAATTACTGCAGATTTGTATCTGGCTATATTCTTTTATGGGAGGTCTTGGAATAGGAAGTTTTGATCTGGCAGCGATATTGTTCGGACATTATCTGGACAATCTGGCAACATGGCTTCTATATCTTTTCATGGGTTTGGTGGGAACATTTTCTTTTTTTGCAGGAATAGTGACCTTTGATGAGATTAACAGTCAGCTCAGAGTAATGACGGAAAGTGTATTTGATAATAAGAAGAAAGAGGACGAAGAAGATGTGTTCATACAGGGTTCCGAAATTATAGAACTGATGTCCAGATCGGTTCGCCTTACTTTTCATATAAAAAATAACGGAGAACTGGTAAAGGCGGAAGTTGTTGAGGAGGAAACGTATAAGATTGAACGCGTGGAGCCTGTTGAGGGAGAAGGGTGGAGTGCAATCAGAGATTTTCCGGTATATGCAATAAGCCGGATTTTTTATAATGAAAAATACTACGCAAAAATCAATATAACAGTAAGCCTGATAGCAAAAGATATTCCGGACGAGATAGACCCAGAGCCGGATACGGAAACAGAGACAGAAACAGAGACGGAAACAGAGACTGAAACAGTGAAAGACATGATTCCGGTAGTACAGTATGAGGATGTGCGATGGTATATAGATAAAAAAGATTTTTCAGAGGAACCATTGGATAGTGTGACGGAGGGAGAGGACGCCGCAGCAATGTGTCAACTGGGAGGAAATCTGTTGGGGGAATTCGCGCAATATTTGGGATGTGATGCAGAAAAGGTCCGGATAAACGGCGAGATAAAGGAAATAGACGAAAAAATTATTACGGAAGGGGAATGCATCGAGTTTAAAGATATCCTTAAGAATCCGCTTTATATTAGATCTGGGCCGCAGATTACGATTAGGGCACGGATAGGCGATGAAGAGCGAAGAGATTTTTTCATTCAAGAAAGTGATGATGGGGAGAAATCTTTTAAATGGGAAAAACAGGAGAATGCAGGGAAGCCTTTGCTGGTAATTGAACTGGATTTTGAGGAAGTGGAGGAGTAGAAGGATGAAGAAAATGTGGGCAGCTATAATGGGTCTTATTTTTACAGCGATAATATCGCTGACAGGGATCCCGGTTATGGCACAGGAAGAAAGTGTAGAAAATCACTTTGTGATTATGCTGGATACAAGCGGCTCGATGAAAAACATAGACAGCCAAAGGCAGACCGGAGATATGATCATGCGTTTTATTAATAAAATGCCTCTGGCGTCATATCCGGCCAAACTGTCAGTGATGTTGTTTGATACAGAAACGCGGGATTGTCTGGTGGAGGATGGGAATCCCTGGTATTACCTTCCGGATGGCAGTAAGGGAAACCAGATGATTAAGAATGCGCTGGGAGAGATTGCGTATGAGGGCGGCTATACAGATATTCGAAAAGCGCTGGCGCATGGCATGGACGTCCTGCAGCAAATGCGGGAGGGAGTTTCTGAATGCAGACAGACGGTTTTATTTATTACAGACGGATTCCTTGATGTTGCCGGAGATGGGCAGAATTCCAATCTTACGAATATCTGCAGTGCGTATGAAGAAATGATAAAGCTGGCGGAACAATTCCCGGAGGATTGTTGCTTTATGGGGATCATACCGGAGATAGAGTCCGTGCCGAAAAGCGTTGCAGTTTTTTCGGAAGAAGGAGAAAAGACGGTCATTAACTACAGTGAAACGCCGGTTAATGATGAAGAAATGCAGAAGTACCTGATGAAAGTGGTAAATGGGGTGGAGGAATTCAGTAATATTCTGGAGAGCCGGAATCCTCCGACGCAGAAATATCGCTCCAAGACGGAAAAAATAAGGCTGGACGATCCGGGAAGAAGCGCGATGGAGCTGATCGATGAACAATATGAAGCGTTTTTTGAAGCGTTGTTCCACGCGAAGACAACGGAAGCAAAAACGGAGATCTGAAAGACGGGGTTAAAGTTAAGATTCCGGAGATTGTCGGAGAAGTAAATATAGCGATCGTTCCGGATGGGGATTCACAGGAAGAGATTCTGCAAAAGATTACGAAACTGACACAAGATGACGGCGTACGGATTAAAACGGGTGATTCAGAAGTAGGCTTTCTGATGGAATATACGGATACATCTGTCAATTTGAAAATCACAGATCCGCAGCCGGGAGAATATACCTTATCCAGCGCAGAAGAAATCACGGGAACCGTGACGCTGAAATTCACCTCCTACGGGGAGCTAAAGCTGCAATGCGAGGAGGTTTCAACAGAGCATGTGCTGGGAGATACACTGCAGATAAAGGGAAAGCTCACCGGTCCAAATGGAGAAGCAGTATCGGATGACTGTATGAAATATGTAAAATTATCCGTTGCGGAGGCGGGCAGCGACAGTGAGCTTGCGATTACAGATGTGGAGGGCAGTTCCTTTACGGCAGAATATCCGCTGAACAGAACCGGAGCTTATTATCTTACCGTGAAATGGGAGTACAGTGATCTGACTTCCGAAGAAAGTGTCGGAATAACGGATTGCTGGGATTGGGGCGAAACCATTTATGTAGAGGTACCGGAGGTGGAGTACGCTCTAAATGGGCTGCCGGAAAAATGCATTTGTTATGAGAACGTTCCGCTTGTGCTGAAACCATATTCGATTGCTGCCGAAAAAACACTGGCGGTTCGCGCGGAGGATTGCGAGCGGTTCCTGGAGGATAGCTGGATAGTAAGGATCAATGGAGAAGAAGCGGGCCGGGCAGCCGCTGATACGCAGCGGGGCGGATTTTACTTTGATAAAAAATTTACAGAGGAAGGCAACTATACCGTAGAGTTTTATAATGAGCGCAGCGGACAGAGCCTCGGTGCGGAAATATTGGTTGCGTATGTTCCACTGCAGCTGGAAGTACCGGCAGAGAGTGCGCTGGGCAGTGAGATTGAAATTGTCGTGAAGCATCCGCAGGAAATTTCCGAGGCAGATCAGTGCGAAATAACGATAACCGATGAAAACCAGGAGATATGCCGACAGGAAACGGTTTCCTTTGAGGAAGGGCGCGCCGGCGTGAGCTTCCGGCCTGAGAAAGAAGGAAACTATTACGTGACGGCACAGGCGGGGAGCATGGAGGCGGTAAGAGGAGAGATTCAAATTGTAAATCATGCGCCTGAAAAGACGGCGGATATGCCGGAGCGTCTGATTATCCCGTGTATGCTGTATAAAAGCTGCGGGACAGAGGTGGATGTGGGAACCTGGTTTACGGATCCCGATTCTCATAGCTGGACAGTCCAATTCTCAGAGAATGAATAATTTCTTCCAGCGGCCGGAAAATGCGATGGTATTGAATTTTCCGGTGAAAGAAGGGCTGCAGGAGATTGTTTCCCGCTTTTTTGCGGAAATAGAAGAGGAGGCGTTTGAAGAAGCAGTACGGGATGATGCTGTATTTTTTGGATTTGATCTGGAAAACAGACAGGCAGGCAGAATCGGAGAAAATGCAATGAAATTCTGGATATTAGCGTCTTTTGGACAGCTTTTTCAGGAAATAGAACTCGTTTTATGTGAAGAAGACTCTGACTAGGAGAAAAATATCCTCTGCGGTTTCCCAAACAGGAGAGACCGCAGAGGATATTTTTTGCCTGCCCAAAAGCATTACAGGGCTAAAAATGTCTTGAAATTGTCATCAAAATGCGCGAATATACGGGTATCCTGGAGGACAGGAAAATTTACAAAAGAGGAAGGGAGTATATTCATGCAAAGAGAGGAAAAAAACGGCGCGGTACGGCGGTTAAAGGTTGCCGCGTACATCCGCGTTTCGACGGAGCAGAGTGATCAGGAAAATTCGTATGAGACGCAGGAGAGGTATTTTCAGCAGCTTTTGAGCAGAAATGAAGCATGGGAGTTTGCCGGGATCTATTCTGATTATGGCATTTCAGGCACTTCGCAGAAGAAACGCACGGGCTTTACACGAATTTTGCGGCACTGCCGGGAGGGCAGGATCGATCGGATCGTGACGAAGTCAATATCAAGGTTTGCGCGAAATACGGTGGATTTTACGGTGGCGATGAAGGTGCTGAAGGAGTCGGGGGCAACGATCTTTTTTGAAAAGGAGGGGATAGATACCGCCAATCTGTCAGGGAGCTTTCTCCTGACGGCGCTGGCTGCGATCGCGCAGGAAGAAAGTCGTTCGATTTCTGCTAATATAAACTGGGGAAATCAGAAACGATTTCCGAGAGGGGAGGTGCGCAACAAGGATATTTACGGTTATCGATTTACCGGGGAATATCTTACGACAGAAAGCGGTTATCGCTATCGGGCAGTGGCGCCGGTGGAGAAGGAAGCGGAGGTGGTTCGATGGATATTTCAGAATTATGTAGAGGGAATGACGTTTAAGGAGCTGGCGAGAAGCCTCAATTTCCAAAAGATTCCGCGCAAGGTGAGCTGCTACACGAAAAAACGGCTGGAGCATGCGGCAAAGGGGCAGCTGAAGGGGGAAATCGAGGAGGGCTGGACTTCCCAGCAGATCGGCGATATTCTGGCAAACGAGCGCTATACCGGAGACGTGCTGATACAGAAAACCTATACCGAGGACTATCTGACGCATAAGGTGAGGGAGAATAAAGGAGAAATCGTACAGTATATTGTACACGATCATCATCCGGCGATCATCAGTCACGAATTGTTTGCACGGGCGAAAGAAAAACGAAAAATGGAAGCGATTACAAGAGTGTCAGGCAGGGCGGCAAAACCACATGCGCTTTCCGGCAGGCTGATTTGCGGGCACTGCGGACGCTTTTACAATGTCCGCAATACAAAATACCACCCGATCTGGTTTTGTCCGTCCACAGTAAAAAATAATGGAAGAATGCTTTGCGGCAATGAAAAGGTGTATGAGGAACAGATCGTCCGGATGTTTCGGAAAGCCCTTCTGGAGCGTTTTCGGCTCACCGCACAGGCAATACCGGACGATGTGGGAAGCGGTGACATTTTAAGCGGGAGTTACGAAAACTGCGGGGAACATAAGCTGGATTTTGCAGACGGGATGACGGAGTTTGTCGGTCAGATGCTGGAACGGCTGTCGCGTATGCAGCGTGTCGATTTCATAGAGCGGGACAAGGAGTTTCTCAGACAGCAGATGCGAAAAGCATCTGCCGATATGAAAAACGCCCAAAAAGAGAAGGACGACGAGGCGGCGGCACTTGCCGGAGAACGGGAAAAGAGCTGGAGAGAGCGGCTTTCTTATATGGAAGGCTACTGGGAAGAACTGGAGGCGGCTCATATGCACAGGGAGCGAGCAATTGCATGGATGCAGGAGCTTCCGCCGGGAGAAGACGGATTTTTTATGTTTTTAAATGGGATGACAGACCGGTATGTGAGTGCGTTTGTCCTTTCTGTTGTGGTTCATGATGCCCTCCATTACACCGTACACTGGTTTGACGATACAAGAACAGAGGTGGAGCTGCATACGAAGGTTGATGATCACAGGCGTACACATCCCCGGCTGACAGACGGAGATGTGCAGGAAGGTGGGATAATTATATGAGGAAGGTGGAGATGATCCCGGCTACAAAGTGCTCGGTAAAGAACATAGTGCGGATAAAAACAGCCAGAGAACTGCGGGTTGCCGCTTACTGCCGGGTTTCTACCGATGCGGAGGAGCAGCAGAATTCCTATCAAGTTCAGATCGCATATTACACCGATTTAATC
>CAJKKX010000166.1 GCA_905200565.1 uncultured Lachnospiraceae bacterium | reverse complement strand
CTTATTAAATATTGTATTTTATATATACTTAAATAAGAAAACGCCGGGAAAGCGTGCTCAGAAAGCGTAGACTGTTTTCTATAATTATTGTGCAAATAATGTTACGAGATCCGCCGGTCGTCTGATCCGGAAATCCGGGTTTTCCACACTGCCAAATCCGTATTCTGCAAAGACGAAGGGAATCCCGGCTTCCCTGCAGGCGTCGGCGTCGCCCTGGGTATCGCCAACATACACCGGATCTGTCAGACTATTTTCGCGCATCAGCCGCAGGATGGACTGTCCCTTGGAGGTGCCGGTCTGTCCGAAGCAGAGATGATCTTTAAAATATTTGCCGTAACCGGTTTTTCGGAAAAGCAGCTCGATATAGCCGAGCTGACAGTTGCTTACAATGTAGAGCGGGTACTTTGCAGAGAGCGCTTTTAAGGCTTCCTCCAGTCCTTCGTATACCGTGCCCGGCTTTTTCTCAAGCTCCGCATGCTCCTGCCTGAAACACATTTCTGCGAGCGCGCGCTGGCGCTCATAGGGGATGGACGGGAGCAGCGTGGAAAAAATCACATCCATCGGTTTTCCGAAAAGCTGCTTTAGATCATCCGGCGTCACACGGACCGGCAGATCAGTGTTTTCGCTGATCGTGCGGTTATAGGCAACGGCAACCACATCTGTAGAATCCCAGATTGTTCCGTCTACATCAAAAATAATTCCATCCATGATTTCTCTCCTTATACGTCTTTATGATAGAGGGCGCGGCAGCAAAAACTGCCCGCAGGAATCCCGTTTGTGCGGAATTGCCCTCGGACAGTTTATCATAAAAAGAATGAAATCTCAACGGTATCCTACATTTCTAATATCACTGCCTGATAACCTGCAAGGTGCAGTGTCGTGCCGTCCGTGTCAAGCTGCTTTAGATTATTCAGCACTACGTTTTTATACGGCGCATCAAGCGTGACGGTCTGCGGCTCTTTCTGATAGTTTGCGATGACGAGCAGCGTCTGATCTTCGCCGCGGCGGTAGAATGCCATCAGATTGTGACGGTCCTCCCACACCGGTTCCAGGTTTCCGTAAACGATGGTGTCCGCGTACTGCGGATTTTTGCGCAGCGCCGTCAGCTTTTTATAGTAGTTGAACACGGAATCTTCGCGGCTCATCTGCTCGGCGGCGTTGATCTGCGTGTAGTTCGGATTTATGCGCAGCCACGGTGTACCGCTTGTGAAACCAGCGTTTTCGCTGGCATCCCACTGGAATGGGGTACGGGCGTTGTCGCGGCTGAGACGGTTGACTGCTTTCAGCGCTTCTTTGGGGGAAAGGCCGGCTTTTAAGGCAACCTGGTATTCATCAAGCGTGCTGATATCGTTCACCTCGTCGATGGAGGCGAATGTGAGATTTTCCATGCCAAGCTCCTGTCCCTGGTAGAGGAAGGGAAGCCCTTTGAGCATGAAGGAAATCGTTCCGAGCATCTTTTTGCTCGCCTCGCAGCAGTCGCCCTCCGGGATGTAGCGGCTGACACCGCGCGGCTCGTCGTGATTCTCAATAATATTGGAAAGAAAACCGATATCCGCTATTTTGCGCTGACTCTCAAAGCAGCAGCGTTTGTAGTCATCCGGCGTGATCACCTGACTGTCGTACCAGCCCTTTGCGCTTCCGCCGAAAATCGTCTCGTTAAAATCGAACATGGTGGAAAAACAGCCGTTATCGCCGATGAAATCCGGCAGCTCATCCGGCTTTTCGTTAAACACCTCGCCGACGGAAAAAGCATTGTGCGGCTTGAAGGTGTTATCCGACATTTCATGCAGGAAATCGAGAACGCCTTGCGCGTCTTCCAACATGTAGTGGATCGAGGAAAGTCCGTCCTCACGGTCGACCGGATAATCCTTAAACGGCAGCGCTTTTTTGATATTGATGATCGCGTCGATGCGGAATCCGGCAACGCCCTTGTCCAGCCACCAGTTGATCATCTTGTAGATTTCCTGACGCACTTTTGGATTTTCCCAGTTTAGATCCGGCTGCTTTTTGTGGAACACATGCAGGTAATATTTGTCGGTTCCCGGAATCTGTTCCCAGACCGGACCGCCGAAGTAAGAGCGCCAGTTGCACGGCAGCTTCCCGTCTTTGCATTCTTCAATATAAAAATATTTTCCGTAAGGACCGTCCGGATCGGCGAGCGCCTTTTGGAACCACTCATGCTCGTCGGAGCAGTGATTTACCACCAGGTCAAGGACAATGTACATATCACGCTTTTTTGCCTCGGCAAGCAGTTCGTCCATATCCTCCATGGTTCCGAAGCGCGGGTCGATGTTGTAATAGTCGGAAATATCGTAGCCCTGATCCGCCAGCGGGGAACAGAAGCAGGGAGAGATCCAGACGATATCCACACCGAGATCCTTTAAATAATCGAGCTTTTCAATAATTCCGCGAAGGTCGCCGATGCCGTCTCCATTGGTATCGCGAAAGCTCTTCGGGTAAATCTGATAGGCAACCTTTCCGTGCCACCATTTTTTCTGCATAATCAAATCCTCCGTTCAAAATTGGTGAGAACCGGATGCGTCCTGTTCTGAATGATGAGTACAGTATAATTCCGCTGTGGACAAAAATCTTCTGCAAATATGACTAAAAATTACGAAATATTGACTTTCTCGCTTCCCTTCCGGTATTGCAGAGGCGTGCACCCGCACACCAGCCGGAAGGTACGCATAAAATTGCCCAGATTATTGAAGCCGCTTTCCAGTGCGATTTCTGTTACAGAATGGTCGGTTTCTTTTAGAAGGCGGCAGGCGTACCGGATACGCATCTCATTTAAATAGGTAATTGGCGGTCTGCCGATGATTTTTTTGAAGAAGCGGCAGAAATACTGCTCGTTCATATTTGCCTGGGCGGCAAGGTTTTGCATGGTGACTTTTTCGGTCATGTGCGCCTGCATGTAAGAGAGCGTTTTTTTGACGGTGTCCACCCGTCTGTCTGCTGTCATCTGGGAGGCGGCAAGAAGATTCTGTTCGGAAAAGGCTGCAAAAATATTTAAAAGCGACGCTTTGGCGCGCATATATTGCGGAAGGCTGCTTACACGATACTGGCTGCGGCGGCTGGAAGCATCGGAGGGAAGCCCGGCGGCATCTGCGATCTGCAGAAATTGGCGCTTCAGAACGGCGAAGCAGGGATTTTGGCGGAAAATCGGTCCCGGAAGCGACAGTGTGCCCTCCGACAGCGGCTGCACAAGCTTTTCCTGCACCGGGTCGGCGGCAAAAGTGCGCAGCATGGACAGAGAAAAGACGAACGCCATCTCCCGGTAATCCTTTTCTGAATAAATGTAGTGGAGGTCTCCGCTTTTTATCAGACAGAAGCACTCCTCTTCGATTTCATATTTTTCCATATTGATTTCCAGATGAAAACAGCCCTGCTCAAAATAAATAATCTCCAGCTCCTCATGCCAGTGATGTTTTACCAGAAACGGCATACCGGCAGGCGGCGCGGCGCTGTCCGCCTGGTAACAGGCGCAGGGAAAAGCGGCGGTGCCGTGCAGACGGTTTTCTTTTAAGGGCGTGATGTCAGAATGCTTCATAGATACCTCCTTCCTGCACTTGTAATCAGGCAAAATAATCCGTCCGATATTGCGGGAAATGCTGACTCCGGCGGATTTTAGGGGTGGAGCGGTTGAAGAGACTGTATCATATATTGGGGATGCTGGCAAGAGTAATAACAGGATAAAAAGTGTGAAAGCTATCAGATCAATATTCATAAAATACTTGTACTTTTGAAAAAAGAGTGCTATGATGTTTGTAACTTCATAAGAGCAACAGGTGCAGAAAACGGCAAAGCCGCGATCTGTTAAAAGGGAAACAGGTGAAAATCCTGTACGATCTCGTCACTGTGAGCAGGGAGTGCAAAACAAAGCGCGTTTGGCGCAGTCACTGGGCAACCGGGAAGACAGTTTTTGCATGAGGATCTGCAAGCCAGGAAACCTGCCTGCTGCTGGTACGGGACCTGGGAAAACCGGTCCGGATCACGAGTAATTGATTGTACCGTTTTGCATGTTCTGCAGCTGCACGAATCTTTTACTTTTCCATGTAAAAGATTTTTTATTTTGTGGAAAATTTCCGCAGATTTCTGCCTGATAAGAAAGCGTGGAAAGCACATTTTTGCGGTTGTGTATGCTCCTTCTTCCGTGCCGGGTTACAATGCTGATGCAAAAATTTACATACATCAGAGACGGAACAGGACGTTTCGTCTAAAAAATCAAGGAGGATAAGAACATGAAAAACAAAGTATGGAAGCTGTTGGCAGCAGGTGTTGGTGCGGCAACTTTGATGATGGGCGCTGTAGGCGTACAGGCAGAGGATGCAACGGAAGCGGTGACGGAAGCTGTTTCAGAAGCAGCGGAGGATGCGACGGAGGCTGCTGCAGAAGAGGCTGAGGGAGAAGACGAGGAAAACTACGAGACCGGCGACGCTTCCAAGGATAATCCGAGAAACCAGGATGAGATCGGCGAAAAGGAGCTGCTGGTCGTAAGCTTTGGCACAAGCTTCAACGATAACCGTGTGGCAACCATCGGCGCGATCGAGAACGCTATGGAAGAAGCGTTCCCGGAATATTCTGTGAGAAGAGGCTTTACGGCACAGATCATCATCGACCATGTGAAGAACCGTGACGGCGAAGTGATCGACAACTTCGGCGAGGCGCTGAACAGAGCGATCGACAACGGCGTAAAGACGCTGGTTGTACAGCCGACGCATCTGATGAACGGTCTGGAGTACAACGATGTTATCGACGAGCTTGCGCAGTATGCAGAGGAGTTTGAGCAGGTAGCAGTCGGCGAACCGCTTCTTACCTCCGATGAGGACTATCAGGTTGTTATCAACGCGATCACAGAAGATACCAAGGCGCAGGACGACGGCGAGACCGCGATCGTATTCATGGGACACGGCACTGAGGCAGAGTCCAACCAGATCTATGCAACCATGCAGGAAAAGCTGACAGAAGCAGGCTTCGCAAACTACTTTGTAGGTACGGTAGAAGCAAGCCCGTCGCTGGACGATGTGCTTGCAGCAGTACAGGCAGGCGAGTATAAGAAGGTAGTTCTTCAGCCGCTGATGATCGTTGCGGGCGACCACGCAAACAACGATATGGCAGGCGACGAGGACGGCGCATGGAAAAAGACATTTGAGGATGCCGGCTACGAAGTAACCTGCAATCTGAAGGGTCTTGGCGAGATGCCGGCGATCCAGGAGCTCCTGGTTGCACATGCGCAGGCAGCAATCGACAGCCTTGCTGAGTAAGAGATTATGAAAGCTGCGCTTCCGTTAGGAAGCGTGACGGAGCAATACATAGGCTTTCAAAGATTTGTAAGGAACAAAAAGGGGTATCATCATGAAAAAATTTAAGGCAACGGTGCTGGCTGCGGTTCTCGCAGCCGGTATGATGAGCACACTGGGATGTGCCGAGGAAACAGAGGCTGCGACGGAAGCTGTTACAGAAGCAGCGGAGGGCAGTACGGAGAGCCAGGTGGCGTCGAAGGAGGAAATGGCTCCGGTTGAGGACATTGTGACTGACGACATGGTGCCGGTCTATGCGGAGAGCATCAAAGATGGCGTTTACAGCATTAAGGTGGACTCCAGCTCCTCCATGTTCAGTATTGAGGAATGTGAGTTGACGGTGGCGGACGGGAAAATGACCGCTGTCATGACGATGGGCGGAACTGGCTATCTGTATCTCTACATGGGAACCGGCGAGGAGGCTGTCGCTGCGACGGAGGAAGATTACATACCGTTTGTGGAAAATGAAGAGGGTGCGCACACCTTTGAGGTGCCGGTGGAAGCGCTCGATATGGGCGTGGACTGTGCGGCGTTCAGCAAGAAGAAAGAAAAATGGTATGACCGTGTTCTGGTATTTCGGGCGGATT
>CAJKKX010000165.1 GCA_905200565.1 uncultured Lachnospiraceae bacterium | reverse complement strand
CCTCAGCCTGCTCTGTATAAACCTGGAAGTTATCCAATACACTGCCATTCACAATCCGGACAATATAATCTGTCTTTTCCCCTGTCGTAAAGATAAAGCTGCTGTGACCTTTGCTAAAGCTGCTCTCCAGACACTGGTCGCTGCCATCCGCTTCTGATACCACATATACGCTGCCGCCGCCCAGAGTATCGAATTCCATAGAATACTCGGTATTCGGTTTCAGACGCATGGTCGCCGGGCTTGTACGCACGTTTACATTTCCCTGTCCGTAATGACCGTACATCTTAAGCGACCAGTCGCCGGAAATGGTATCCGTGGTGTACGGAAGATGTGTCTCAGACAAATGCGGTACGCCGTCTGCCGCACGCTCCGGATTGAAGATTCCGTAAGCGCCCTGTTCAATGTACTCAAAGGTCTCATTTGCCACATAGCCTTTCGGCAGATCCGGCTCTGCGGTCTTTACGATACGTGTCTGCATGAAAGTACTCTTGCCGTTTTCCTTCTCACAGGCATCTCCCGATAAGATCACTTCTGCGGTCGTCTTTCCTTCTGGCTGTGTGAAATCCACCCACATAAGCTGAACCATCTTGTTCTTTGCATAGTTGTCAAAATAATTGTTCTGCATGATTACCTGTTCCAGATAGTTCTCATGCGTCTTACCATCCGGTGTGTTTACCGTGATACGTGCCGTCTTTCCGTTTTCCGCTCCTGCATAGGCCAGTACGCGGTATTTCTGTCCCGGTACCAGTCCTGTCATGGTCTGGCTGACTGCTCCTGCCTCTGTGCCGGATATTGTCAGAATGGATACGCCGTTTCCGTCATCATGAAAAGCAATGTCTGCGTCTCCGCTCTTCTGCCAGATGGAGAAGTCACGGCTGTTGAAGCCGGTGTCTTTGAGCGGGCTTCCAACACTCCACTCTGTTGTGTCTTCTTTTGTCTCAGCCGGATATACCACATAAGGTGTATTTGCACTGGCATTGATGGTAACCTGATGCTCTTCAACGGGAATGACGCCGACCAGTTTCTTTCCATTCTGCGTCGTCTGGTACAGATATACACTGGTTACATTTGTCCAGCTATCCGGCAATGTCCATGTCGTATTTCCTCCAGCATTGTTCCAGTGGTAAATCTTTGCCGCTTCATCCGGATTCTTCGTCTCGCTGTCCTCATCGTACCACGGAATAAAAATCTTACCCTGTCCGTCTGTAATCTTATTTCCATCCTTTGTAATCACATAATTCCCGGAGGTCACATTGCCGTCAAAATAGCCTGTGTTTCCATCTACACGTCTGACTTCATGGCACATCAGATATTTCTGCGGAAGCTGATTGGTATAGAACTGGCTCACAAGTCCATTGATATCATTTCTGTGCTGCCAGGACATCATAGAAGCGCTTCTTCCATAGCCGCCCCAGTAGATTCCATTGCCCGGATAGACATCTCTCTGTGAGTTATATACAAACTGGTTCATCGGACTGTTGTTATTACCTGACGTCGAGTGCGTCCATACCCCAAACCGGATAAAATCTGCTGCATTTTCATTTCCAAACAGCTCCGCGCCGTTTTCCAGGAGTGTCCCGATCAGCTTCTTCTCGCCCCAGCGGTCTTCGCCCCAGCAGTCTACATAGACAAAGTCAAGATCCGGCGTCTGCTCATAAAGCTTATCCAGACGGTCTTCAAAGCCGCCCTCCAGCATGTCTACATAACGCCGGAGAATCTTACTCTGATCCATCCATCTCCAGCCGTCGCGGTCTCCCGCTACATGCTCATTAAACATTTTCGCCTCAGGATAAATTTCCTGTGAATTGATATGAATACCGAAATTGGAGTGAATCTTATCCGCTTCAGCAATCGCCACATTCATTGCTTCGGCGCCGCCGGCGCGTTTATTGATATCCTCGTAATCCGCATGGCCGGAATCATGTCCCTCGCTTGCATAGCCTTTAAAGACTAACTGCTGACTGAAACCGTCGATATAATTTGACAGCCGCTTCATATTGTCTGCCACCTGAAGGAACGGCTGCTGTGCGCCGCTGGCAAAATTGTAGCCCACATGGAAGAAGCTGCGCTGTGCCTGATCGCTTCCCGGAATAATACCGGTCGTCAGTTTTTTCAGAGCATTGGCTCCATCCTGCCAGTTCAGAATACCGTCTTCGTTCGTATCCTCTGTGACGGCTACGCGGCAGTACAGTTCCGTTTCATCCGGTTCTGACGGAAATGGCAGGATCTTTTCACCGTCTACGCCACGATACATGAAATCTGTATTCCACACACCGACCGTAACCTCACCGTCCGCAAGTGTAAACGCCTGATAAACAAATTCGTCGCCGCCAATCATTACATTATTATACATGGAAGCCGATAACCCATCCGCCGTAATAACCGGAATCATGACGGATACCGGATCATTTGCAGAAATCTCCTTATTCGCAATGCTCTTATGCAGATCTGCAAAATGCCGGTTGTTTTTGTTTACGTAGCTGGCATCCAGCATGGCATCTGCCTGCGTACTGTCTGCGGAAATGAGCGGCTGCTTCGGCAGTCCGATGGAATAGACCAGTTCATCCTCAGGCTCATGAACGTTCAGAATCAGCATCTCCAGAATCTGATCCTCCAGAACTGTGAATTTCACATCAAAGGTTACGCCTGTCTTTGCTGCATCCGGTGTGACATGATACGTTACGGAGCGGTCATCCTGTGCAATAATGCTTGCCTCCGCCGCCATATCCACCGTGTTGATGGTTACATAGTCATAACTCAGTCTTGCGCCCTTCATAACCTTCTGATTCAGCGTGTAGTCCACAACACGCGGAAAATCCTTATCCAGACGTACCGTCAGTCCATCTTTTGCAATGGATACGGTCTCACGCTGTCTTTCTGCCTCCTCAAACGGAAACAGTTCACGGAATACGACTTTTTTCACGAGAATTTCGCCGTTATTGTCCACATACAGACCCATATTTCCCATGACGGATTCCGCCTGACTCTTGGTACAAACATTGGCAAACTGATCGTCAATCCAGAACGTAATGGAATCTTCTACAAAGCGTACCTTAACCTTGATATCTATCACGCCGTCACGTGACATATTCTGAACGCCATCCCAGACGATTCGGCTTTTGCCTCCGGGAGTTACAAAATCCCAGACGCCCTCGCCATTGATAGAATCCGTGGAAGCAACCGCCTGCCAGCTTCCGGCTACGTCATCCGCACGGAACAAGGCTCCCATATCATAACCATCCAGATCACGTAAGGCTTCAAATGTAATCTCAATCTCACCGTCAATAGCAATTGGGGCAAGCTTATTGATCAGAGCATTCGTTCCGGTCACGTGCATGGCCTTACCGTCCTCTGCCAGCTCAAAGCTTCCGCTTCCGTCTACACTTTCCCACATATCGACGCCCTGATCCGGCGTCCAGATATATTCCTTCGCTACCGAATCACGCTGTACGATCCACAGAGAACATGCGCTTCCCTTTGCAAACTTCACCTGCAAGTGGAAGGTTCCCTCCTGTGCAGCAATGTATTCCTGTTTTAAGGTAAATACACTGTCTTCCACCGTATAATCCGTTCCAGGATTCAGGGTTTCATCCCCATTCATGATGGATGAGATTTCATCCTCGCTTCCAAATTGAACTGGAATAGAAACATCAGTTTTTCCCCACGCATCCTTACTCAAAACCTCTGTACTGCGTTCCAGGGAGGATGTCACGATCTCCGTACGTTTGATGTTTTCCAGCGTAATGGTCTTGCTGCCTCGCCAGATACGGAATCCATAGCTTCCCTTATCCAGCCCTGCCTGGCTCTCAAAGGAAGTCAGTTTCTCTTCCACTCCATCACGGGTGAGATAAACCGTGATCACATTTTCAATGGTTTCCATTCGCAGATGATAGGTCTTATTATATTCGAATTTGATACCAAGAAGATTACTGATACCCGCATAGCTCTCACTGCCGTCCCTTCGGCTCTGTCTCTCCAGACCTGTCCCACTTGTAAAAGCAAAACCTTCATAGTTTCTTCCATCCGTAACGCGTGTCACTGGCGCTACTGCAATCCAGTCGCCCTGGGTAGGGTCCATAAAAGTAAGATCGTACTCCAGATTACTGTTTTTATACTGCGGTGCGCTGCCATCAAAAATAACCCAGCCTTCACCGGCATCCTCTACGACCTTTCCATAATGAATAACCGCTTTTGTACCATTCTCTGAAACGGTTACCCAACCGTCCTGAGGCGTTACGGTTTCGCTGCTGTTTTGCTTCTGGAATACCCATCCGCTATTTTCCGACGCTTCGCGAACAATTTTAAAAGTTCCCTGTGCTCCACTGACAAAGGAAACCGTCAATGTAATTTCATCTTTTGTCGTCTGCCCCTTCATATAGTCAGGCGAAATGGTAATGATGCTGTTATCCATGTCCGCGCTGTAATGACTTCCCTCTGTCAGGTCAATTTCACCGTCACTGATGGACTGTACACTGTCTCCTTCCGCGAAGGTAACAGGAATCTGGATCGTCGCCTGCCCCCATTCGCCGTCAGGCACGGATGCCTCTGTCTCATTCAGGCACGACCCTTCTTCCGTATCCGTTTTCAGCTCCGTACGCACGATGTTTTCGATCGCAATCTTTTTTGCACCCCTCCAGATGCGGAAACCGTAGCCACTGGCTTCCAGTCCCGTCTTCATCGTTAAAGAAACCAGCTCCTGAAGTTCTTCCCCTTTCTTTGCTGCGGACAGCGTCAAGGTTTCTCCCTCCGTAACCACTTTCAGATGGTAGGTCTCGCCAAACAGAAAGTCATTCTTATCATTTCGAACCCATTCCCAGGTTTCGTTTCCCTCTTTATAACCGGCACGCTGTAATCTTCCTTTGTCATGTACCGCAATTCCTTCACAGTTCGCACCGTTCAGAAAACGGGATAAAAGAGCCACACTGTAAAATCCAACCTGTCCGGCATCTCCGGCTTCGCTCACCGTAAGATCCATTTCCAGCACGCTGTTCGCATACTGCTCCGCCTGACTGTCATAAAGCACCAGGCCCTCTTTTTCCCGGTCTGCAATAATTTTGTCATAATTCAGGACAAATCCATTTTCTCTGGCTTCGATCCAGCCATCCTGAACCTCAATATCTGTGGCGCCGCCCCAGTCCTGGATTTTCCAGGAATCGTAGTTTGCAGCAGATGATTCTGCCGCAGATACCTGCATATACGGCATGATTCCGCTTAAGGCCAAAACCAATGCCAGCATAAGCGAAATAATTGACGAGAAACTTTTGCTTTTCATAAAAAACGCTCCTTCCTGCAAAAGGCAGTTCCTCACGCCAGAACTGTTTTTGCATAAAATTAAAAATGTTATTTGTGACATAGAGAGATTACCTTGTCCTTCCAATGATCCCTATCCGTCCGGGAACCAAATAAGTCTCTGAAAAAACAGATAACCCCTGTTCGTAGCTTTAATATAGCTTTTTTTCTTCTTATGTTACAATACAATAGTTGCCATATACGTTATACATATTGTTTTTTTGCATTCACAGCAAGATTTCATTGATAATTCAAAACAATCCGCAATATTGTCATTCTATTTCAATCCTTGAAAACTCTCCTGCCATCATCTATCCTCCTGTGTTCATAGTTCTTCCTCCATTCTGATTGCTCTTACCTGCTCTGTTGTTTTTATAGCTACATTATAGCAATTCAGAAGCCCGAACCATAAGGAACCTTTTTACCTGTTTATGTGGACTTTTTTTACCTTGCGTAATTTCCGCACAAAAAAACGGGAAACCAAAGCCCGGCGGCCCTGCTTTCCCTTATTCTTACGCAAAAAAATAAAGCCCGCATTTCTGGGCTTTATTTAACAGGGGATGAGAGAATCGAACTCCCGCTAAGAGTTTTGGAGACTC